>JANLQC010000181.1:0-3431 GCA_031367575.1 Betaproteobacteria bacterium
TAAAAAACGCGTCGCGGGCGGCGGAAAATAAATGATGATTCCGCGCGATCTTCTGGTTGCCAGCTTCCGTGCCGCGCTGACGGCGGCGGATCCGTTGCTGATCGTGCCGCGCCATTTGCCGACACCGCCAACCGGGAAAACCCTGGTGGTGGGTGCCGGCAAAGCGGCGGCGGCGATGGCGAAAGCGGTGGAAAACGCCTGGCCGGCCGATCGGCCGCTCGAAGGCGTCGTGATTACCCGTTACGCCCACGGCTATGAGGGTGATGAAGCACTCAAGCGCATTCGGGTGATTGAGGCCGGGCATCCGGTGCCGGATGACGCGGGCGAACAAGCCGCGAAGGAAATTTTCGCCAAAGCGCGCTCACTGTTCGAGCACGATTTGCTGTTGGTGCTGGTCTCGGGTGGCGGATCCAGTTTGCTTTCGTTGCCGGCCGAAGGCATCCCGATGGCGGATCTAAAAACCGTCACCAGGGATTTGCTCAACTGCGGCGCGCCGATTCAGGAAATGAATATCGTGCGCAAACACCTCTCGCTGATTCAGGGTGGCCGCCTCGCCTCGCTGACCAAGGCAAGAGTCATGGCGCTGATCATCTCGGATGTCACCGGCGATGATCCCTCGGCGATTGCCTCCGGCCCCACCGCACCCGACGTTTCCACTTATCAGGACGCGCTCGACATTCTCCATGCCTACCGCATCACGCCGCCGCTCTCGATTGCGCGCCATCTCTCCAACGGCGCGCGCGGCGAAATTGCCGAGACTTTAAAGCCCAACGATCCCGTGTTCGCGCGCGTGGACAACCGCGTGATTGCGACCGCGCACGCGAGTCTTTCGATGGCCGGCGCGTTCTTTCAGCAGCATGGCATCACGCCAATGATTCTCGGCGACAGTGTGACGGGCGAAGCGCGCGAAGTGGCAAAAGTGTATGCGGCATTGGCCAAACAAATACGCCAGCACAGTCATCCGCTGAAGCCGCCGGTGGCGTTGATTTCGGGGGGCGAATGCACGGTAACCATGCGCGGTGATTTGACGGTGCCCGCACGCGGGGGGCGCTGCAGTGAATTCCTGCTCTCGCTCGGCGTTGAACTTGAGGGCGCGGAAAACATTCATGCGCTGGCCTGCGATACCGATGGCATCGACGGCTCCGAGGACAATGCCGGTGCCTTTCTCGCACCGAATTCATTGGCGCGTGGCGCGGCCGCAGGGCTGGTGGCAAAAAAAATGTTGCACGCCAACGATGCGTATGGTTTTTTTGCGCCGTTGGGTGATGTGATTGTCACCGGTCCGACGCGCACCAACGTCAATGATTACCGGGTTATTTTGTTGACGTAACTGTCGTCATTGCGGCCTTCGCCCGGATGACGAGCGAAGTTCGCGGCGTCCGCCTCAAAGCCCCGCCAACCGCTCCGCAGCCAACGTCAGCGTCTGTTCTTTCTTCGCAAAACAGAACCGCACCACGCGATGATCGGTTGCATCGTGATAAAACGCCGACACCGGAATACAGGCGACGCCGATTTTGCGCGTGAGCATCATCGCGAATTCTGCCTCCGTCAGCGGTGAGAATTCCGGCAAATGCGCGTAGCCCGCACTGACAAAATAAGTCCCGCGTGAAGGCTGCCATTGAAAGCGCGATGCCTTCACGCGCGCGAGAAAAAAGTCGCGCTTGGCCTGATAAAAGTCTGACAACACCTTATGCGTGCCGAGTTTCATGTAATGGGCGAGTGCGTGTTGCGATGGCGTATGCACGGTAAACACCACGAACTGATGCGCCTTGCGAAACTCTGCCATCAATTCTTTTGGTGCCAGACAATAGGCGATTTTCCAGCCGGTGACGTGATAGGTTTTTCCAAATGACGAAACCACAAACGCACGCCCGGCAAGATCGGCAAATGACGCCACGCTCAAATGTTTCGCCCCGTCGTACACCATGTGCTCATAGACTTCGTCGCTGATCAGCATGATGTCGGTTGTGCGCAATAAATCCGCGAGCATCTGCAAATCTTCGCGCGACCAGACGGTGGCCGTCGGATTGTGCGGCGTATTGATCATGATCGCGCGCGTCTTCGGCGTGATCAATGCGCGCACCGCGTTCCAGTCGGGCCGGTAATCGGGAAACGCCAGCCGCGCGAAAACCGGCACGCCGCCATTCAAGCGAATCACCGGCTCGTAACTGTCGTACACCGGCTCAAAAATAATCACTTCGTCTCCCGGTTGCACGATTGCGGTCAGCGCCGTTTGGATCGCCTGCGTGGCGCCGGCGGTCACGGTAATTTCATTGGCGACATCGTATTGCCGACCGTACAAGTCAAATACCTTGTTCGCGATTTGTTCGCGCAATGCCGCGATGCCAGCCATCGGCGGATACTGATTGAAGCCCGCGCGCATCGCGTCGTTCATCATGTCAAGCAGCTTGGGATCGCAGTCGAAATCGGGAAAGCCCTGCCCCAGATTGACGGCACCGGTTTCCTGCGCGAGTGCCGACATGGTGGTGAAAATGGTGGTGCCGACGTTTGGAAGTTTGGAGATTGGCGCTTTCATGCGTGCATAATAACAGCGTGATAAAAATCGACCGCATTGACCATTTCGTGCTCACCGTCGCCAGTATTGATGCGACGTGCCGGTTCTACACGCGCGTTCTCGGCATGCAGGTGTCGAGTTTTGAATCGATGGGTACGCCGCGTGTCGCACTGACTTTCGGCAGCCAAAAAATCAACCTGCATCAGGCCGATGCGCTGCCGGACCCCAACGTGTTGAAACCGACTCCGGGCTCGGCGGACTTTTGCCTGATTACCACCACGCCGATGGAAGACGTTCGCGCGCATTTCGCGCGGGAGAATGTTGTCGTCATACTCGGGCCGGTACAGCGCACCGGTGCGACGGGAAAAATGCTGTCGGTTTATTTTCGCGACCCGGATTTGAATCTGGTGGAGATTGCGAACTATGCGGACGGCGGGTAAAGTCTAGCACTGGCGCGGGTTTACGAGGGTTTTCGCCTGGAAAGGCGCGCAGAATGGCGATCTGCGATAGTAGGAATGGTTGCCGATTCAGCCTGTTTTTTGTTCGCGCTCCCCACCTCGCCGCCCTGTCCCGCAGGGACTTCCTTCGGTCGCAGCTCGCTCGGATTCGAGCGGCGCGGCGCATGCGCCGCGAAACCCCGCCCTCATCCACCGCGCCGCCTGCATGCGGCTCGGATTCGCGAGGCACAAAGATGTCCGCAGGGACATCTTTGTGTCCACGCTCATCCACTGTTCCTCAACCCCGCGGCTAATCCGTTGATTGTGAGATGAATCGCCCGCTTGGTCCTCTCATCCACCTGTCCGGCGCGATAGCGCCGCAGCAAATCGATCTGCAAATGGTTGAGCGGATCTAAGTACGGAAAGCGATTGCGGATGCTGCGCGCGAGAGCGGGGTTGTCTTCCAGGAAAGCGGCGGC
>JANLQC010000276.1:0-4891 GCA_031367575.1 Betaproteobacteria bacterium
GCCACTGCCATTCGAGTGCGGTGATCGCGTCACCCACCTCGCCTTGACGCTTGAGCGACGCCAGCATTTGCGATTTGTTTTCTTCCGCGTACGCGTGTTCGCGCGCGAGCCAGGTTTCGATATCGGTTTTCTCGCGATTCAATGCCGCCATTTCCTTTTCGATTTTGGTTCGCGCATCCTCCAGCGGTTTTTTTGCGCTGTAGTTTTTCCGCCGGGCTTCCGCATCCGCGCGCTTCTGTGCCTTGCGATCCGTTTCACTAACCTCTAGCACTGGCGCGCCCTTTGGGGCATTTTCGGCTGCAACACCGCGCGTTTGCTTGGGTTTACGCGTCTGATCCGGGCTGGGCTTGCCTTTTTGATGCGCAACCGCATAGGCGCGCGCCCATTGTTTGTAATCGTCCAGATCACCATCGAATTCGGCGAGCGTGCCATCGGCCACCAGCCACAGCGTGTCGGTGGTCGCCTTCAACAAATGCCGGTCGTGCGCCACCACCACCAGCGTGCCATCGAATTCCTGCAACGCTTCGGCAACCGCTTCACGCATGTCCATATCGAGGTGATTGGTGGGCTCATCGAGCAGCAACAGATTGGGTTTTTGCCAGACGATGAGTGCTAACGCGAGCCGTGCTTTTTCGCCGCCCGAGAACGGCCCGATCGGTTCGATCACCCGCCCGCCACGAAAATCGAAGCCGCCCAGAAAATCGCGAAATTCCTGTTCGCGCACATTCGGGTCGAGGCGTTTCATGTGTTGCAGGCAGGATTCCTCTCGGCGCAATTGCTCGACCTGATGTTGCGCGAAGTAACCGATCTTCAATCCCTGACCTTCGTAGCGCCCGCCGCGCTTTACAGGCAACATGCCCGCCAGCGATTTCACCAAGGTCGATTTGCCCGCGCCGTTGGGGCCCAGGAGGCCAATCTTGTCGCCATAAAATAAACGCCATTCGACGTTCTGCAAAATGTCGCGGCCGGTTTTTTCATCGCCGTAGCCGAGCGTCGCCTCTTTCAGATGCAGCAACTGGCGCGGTTTGGCATCAGGTTCGCGAAAACTGAATTCAAACGGCGAATCGACGTGCGCGGCGGCGATGATTTCCATTTTTTCCAGCGTTTTCACGCGGCTTTGCGCCTGCTTGGCTTTGGTGGCTTTGGCTTTGAATCGATTCACGAATGATTGCAAGTGCGCAATCTGTTTTTGCTGTTTTTGGTGCGCCGCCTGCTGTACCGAAAGTTGCATTGCACGCGTCACTTCGAAGGCGGAATAGTTGCCCGTGTATTCGTTCAGTTTCTGGTTGTCAACGTGGATGATTTTGTTCACCACTGCATCAAGAAAATCGCGGTCGTGGGTGATCAACAACAGCGTTCCGGGATATGCCGCCAGCCAATCCTCCAGCCACATCACGGCATCGAGATCGAGGTGATTGGTCGGTTCATCGAGCAGCAACAAATCCGAGCGGCACATCAGCGCCTGCGCCAGATTCAAGCGCATGCGCCAGCCACCGGAAAATTCCGCCACCGGGCGCGATTGTTGCGCTTCATTAAAACCGAGGCCCGCGAGCAGCGAGGCGGCGCGCGATTTCGAGGCGTAGCCGCCGATGTGATCGTAGTGTCCATGAAGCTCAGCAATTTTTTCGCCGGACTCGTGCTCCAGCTCCGCCTTCGCCAATTCCGCTTCAACGGTGCGCAATTCGCTGTCGCCATCGAGCGCGTAGTCGAGTGCGTCGCGATGGCTTTGCGGGGTTTCCTGCGCGACGTGCGCGATCACCCATTTGGACGGCATATCGACTTCGCCCGCGTCCTGATGCAACAAGCCGCGCAGCAACGCAAACAGGCTGGTTTTGCCGCAGCCATTCGGCCCGATCAAGCCGATTTTATGGCCGGGGAACAGGGTCAGGTTGGCGCCTTCAAGCAGGCGCTTGGGGCCGCGCGCAAGGGTGAGATTGGTGAGACGAATCATTTGAAGGTCAAAGGCATTGGAACTGCGGATGAACGCAGATAAACGCAGATAAACGCAGATAAAAGCAAGCTTTTCATCCGCGTTTATCTGCGTTCATCTGCGGTTTCAAAAGTGCTATTTCTACAATGTAAAGGCATAGTCGATGCAAAGCGGCGCGTGGTCGCTGAAACGCTCATCTTTGTAGATGCGCGCATATTCGGCCGTGGCCGCAATGCCCGGGGTGCAGATGTGGTAATCAATCCGCCAACCGACATTTTTGTCCCACGCGGCACCGCGATTGGACCACCAGGTGAATTGATCGGGCAGCGGAATCAGGCGGCGAAAAACGTCTACATAACCAACCGTGTCAAACAATGTCGTCAACCACTCGCGCTCTTCGGGCAGAAAGCCGGAATTTTTCCTGTTGCCTTTCCAGTTCTTTAAATCGATTTCCTTGTGCGCGATATTCCAGTCGCCGGTGATGACAACTTCGCGGCCGCCCGCTTTCAGCTTTTTAAGATACGGCATGAATTCCTTCATGAAACGGAATTTTTTCGCCTGCGATTCTTCGGACGCCGAACCGGACGGGACATAAAGCGAAATGACCGACAAATTGCCGAAATCGACCTGCAAAAAACGGCCCTCCGCATCGATCCATTTGATGCCGGTGCCGATTTGCACACGATCCGGTTCACGCTTGCAATAGAGCGCGACACCGGCATAGCCTTTTTTGTCGGCCGGGTGAAAAAACGCATGCCATTTTTTCCACGGCAATGCCTCGGGCGGCAGATCGGATTCGAGTGCCTTGATTTCCTGCAAACAAATCACGTCCGGCTTTTGCCGCTTCAGCCAGGTAAACATTCCCTTGGAGGTTGCCGAACGGATGCCGTTGCAATTAACGGTGATGACACGCATTTTGAGTTGAGTTTCCGTCGCGAAACCGCGATTATGAGGGATTCACTGAACCTTCTACCGATCCCCTGCGAATCCTCAATTAAAAACATGACCGTCACCACTGATTTTCGCCAACAATTTGTCGAGTTCGCCATTCGACAAAACGCCCTGTGTTTTGGCGAATTCAAGACCAAGGCGGGGCGGCTGTCGCCCTATTTTTTCAATTCCGGGCTGTTCAGCGACGGTGCCTCGCTGGCCGGGTTGGCGCGCTTTTATGCGCATGCTGCGCTGGCGTCGGGCCTCAAGATCGATACGCTGTTCGGGCCGGCCTACAAAGGCATCACGCTCGCCGCCGGGATGGCCATGGCACTTGCCGAAATGGGGCAGAATCTGCCGTTTTGCTACAACCGCAAGGAAGCCAAAGACCATGGCGAGGGCGGCCTGATCGTCGGTGCGCCACTGAAGGGCAATGTACTGATCGTGGACGACGTGATTACCGACGGTGCCTCCAAGCGAGAATCGGTGGAAATGATCCGCGCCGCCGGGGCAACGCCGGTGGGCGTGCTAATTGCTTTGGATAGGCAGGAAATCGGCGCAAAGCCGGGTGCCACCCTTTCGGCTGCGCAGGAATTCAACCAAATGTACCGGGTGCCCGTTATAGCGGTTGCCACATTGGACGATATCGTTGCAGTTCTTGCGCGCCAGCCCGGTGAAAGCGATAAACTCACGAAAATAAAAGTGTACCGCCAGCAATATGGTGCCATTCTCTAACCAAAAAAATTCCATGCGCATAAAATTAGCCCCAGTCACTTCCTGTTTGGCGATTTTCTTCGCCTCGTTTGTCATGCTCCCGGCGCACGCGCTGTTCAAATGCGTCGATGAAAAAGGCGTGACCCACTACGGCGACACGATGCCGCCGCAATGCGCGAAAAAAGCCATTACCGAAATGAGCAAGCAAGGCAGCGTGGTCAAGCAATACGATGCGCCGTTGACACCCGAGCAACTGAAAGCGCAGGACGACGACCGCGAGCGCCGAAGGGAAGCTGAGAAGAAAATCACCGAGCAGCGTTTGAAGGATCACGCCCTGATTGCCACTTATGGCTCCGAGCGTGAGTTCGACGTGGCCCGCGACAAGGATTTGGCGGCGCTCGACGCGCGCAAGAAAACGCTGGTCGCGCGCAATGCCGACATCGACAAGCAACTCGACAAAAACCAGAATGAAATGGAATTCTACAAAGCCGGCAAGAGCAAGGGAACCAAGACGGGCAAAACCGTAGAAGCACCACCGCAATTGGTGATGGACTACAACCGCTCAAAAAACGAGCGCGCAAATCTCGATCAAGAGCTTGCCAAGGTCGACGCCGACCGCGTTGCCGTTGTTGCGCGTTACGATGGCGAAAAAATTCGCTGGAAAAAACTCAAAGGGGGCATGGCTGCCGGCACCCTGTTGGACGAGAAAGGGGAAATCGCCGCCAAGCCTGATCTGCCGACCCAAATTGTTGGTCAGTCGACGAGCATTCCCGGTCGGCCAAAGGGTGTTGCCACCTGTGAAGGCAAAGTCTATGAATGCTCGCTGGGTATCTCCTATGCCTGCCGCGCGCCCAATATCGGCGGGCCGGGCGTGAATGTCAAAGTGGTCGCCTGTCTCGAGACGCGCCGGTAAAAGATCGGCACCGAATTAACCTTTCAGCGCGCCGTTGCGGCGCGCTTTTTCATTGAGCTGCCAACATGTATACCCCCACATTCTTTTCCGAACCGGATGGCGAACGCGTTGCCGCGCTCATCAAACAATACGGATTTGCCACACTGATTTCGGCGGCGGGCGCGCAACAATCCATCACCCATTTGCCGTTGATGCTGGATCGTGCGCGTGGTTCGCACGGCACCCTCATCGGTCACGTCGCGCGCGCCAATCCACATTCGGACGCACTGGTCGATGGCACCTTGGCCACCGCGCTGTTTCACGGCCCGCACGGCTACGTGTCGCCGACCTGGTACGACGCCCCCGGCGTGCCGACCTGGAATTACGCGGCGGTGCATGTGCATGGCACGGTGCGGCGGATTGAG
>JANLQC010000281.1:0-1525 GCA_031367575.1 Betaproteobacteria bacterium
CGATGTAGCGCGGGTTGCAGCGAATTTTGCCAACGGCGGCGGTCGTGAAATCGCGGCCGGAATTGAATCATTTCCCTTGGCACAACTCTCGCAATTGATTGCGACACTCGAGGACACCTACCGCCAATAATTGCCGCAGCCAGGAGAAATTCGCGGCGAACTTTATCGGTGCGAGAGTACGCCCGCGCAATTCGGTAAAATGCAGCGGCGCGTCGCAAATCAAATTTATCCTTTCCCAAAACCAATCATGAACTCCACCGCAGCCAATCCGGCCGACACATGCTACTGCGCGCTCATGCGCCACGTGCTTGAATTCGGCGTCGAAAAGCCGGATCGCACCGGCACCGGCACGCGCTCGGTATTCGGCTATCAGATGCGCTTCGACCTCGGACTGGGCTTTCCTTTGCTCACGACCAAGAAACTGCACCTGCGCTCGATCATTCACGAGCTGCTTTGGTTTCTGAAAGGCGATACCAATATCCGGTACCTGACGGAAAACGGCGTGACGATTTGGGATGAATGGGCGGACACTGACGGAAATCTTGGCCCGGTTTACGGCTATCAGTGGCGCTCTTGGCCCGCTCCCAATGGCGCGCATATCGACCAGATCACGGACGTGTTAAATCAAATCAAGGCCAACCCTGATTCGCGCCGCCTGATTGTTTCCGCGTGGAATGTCGCCGACATTCCGAAGATGGCGCTGGCCCCCTGCCACGCGTTTTTTCAGTTTTACGTTGCCGACGGAAAGCTTTCCTGCCAGCTCTATCAACGCAGTGCGGATATTTTTCTCGGTGTGCCGTTCAATATCGCCTCATATGCGCTGCTGACGATGATGGTCGCGCAGGCGTGCGGCCTGAAGCCGGGCGATTTCGTGCATACGCTTGGCGACGCGCATTTGTATTCGAATCACCTCGAACAGGCTCACGAGCAACTTTCGCGTGTGCCGCGTCACCTGCCGAAAATGAATTTGAATCCGGCCGTGAAGGATTTGTTCGCCTTCAAATTTGAGGATTTCACGCTGGAAAATTACCATCCGCATCCCGGCATCAAAGCGCCGATCGCCGTTTGATGATGAAAGTAAACCTGATCGTTGCGATGTCGAAAAACCGGGTCATTGGCATCGACAACAAAATGCCCTGGCATTTGCCCGCTGATTTTGCGTGGTTCAAAAAACACACGCTCGGACATCCCGTCATCATGGGCCGGAAAACTTTTGAATCGATCGGCAAGCCGCTGCCCGGACGACGCAATATCGTCGTCAGCCGCAATCGGCAATGGCGCGCCGACGGCTGCGAAGTGTTTTCCTCGCTCGAGTCGGCATTTGCCGGCGGAATCACCGGCGAGCAAATATTTGTCATCGGCGGTGCATCGTTTTATCAGGTCGCCCTGCCAATGACCGATCGAATTTACCTCACCGAAGTTGACGCCAACCCGCCGGGCGACACCTATTTCCCCGCCTTGAATTCAGCCGAGTGGAAAGAATTTTCGCGCGAGCATCGCGAGGCCGATGACAAGAATGCGTTCG
>JANLQC010000323.1:0-1546 GCA_031367575.1 Betaproteobacteria bacterium
CCCCCGCTTTTTTTGTCAACTTCTCGGTGCGTTTATTGGCGGCGCTCGAGGCCGGGCACGCCCCCCTTCGACGTTGGGGGACTGTGGGGTTTTTTGCCGCCCCTGCGCAGGCGCGACGACCGAAAATCCCCCTCAGTCCCCCTTCGTCGAAGGGGGAAGTGCCCGGCATCGAGCGCCTCAAATAAACGCTACGAGAAGTTCAATAAAACAGCGGGGCTTTGCCGCTTTCGCCCGCTTGCGGGAGCGCGCGCGGTTTTCAATTGCGTGACGGCATCCCGGTAAAGATGCAGAATTGACCTTGATTCTACCGGATGCGCGTATTCGACTTGTGATGAGAAACGAACAACGATGAGGAGCAATATGAAAAACAACCTTCTGGCGGTGTTTGCGGTGTTCGCGGCGATGCTGTCCGGCGCGCAGGCGCAACCCTATCCCAACAAACCGATCCGCCTGCTGGTGCCGTTCGCGCCGGGCGGCAGTTCGGATATCGTCTCGCGTTCATTCGCGGGCGAAATGCAAAAGACGCTGGGCCAAACAGTGGTGGTTGAAAGCAAACCGGGTGGTGCCGGCAATATCGCCATGCAGGAAGCCAAAAATAGCGCACCCGATGGCTACACCATCATCCTCGGCCATGTCGGCACATTGGCGGTGAACCCGGCGATGTTTGCCAAGCTGCCATATGACCCGGTCAACGATTTCGTGCCGATCACGCTGCTCGCCAAAGTACCGAGCATGCTGGTGGTGAACGCGGAAAAAGTGAATGCGAAAAACCTGAAAGAACTGGTGGAATTCGCCAGAAAAAATCCGGGCACGCTGAATTACGGTTCGGCGGGCAATGGCAGCTCGGGGCATTTGGCAATGGCGTACTTGGCGTTGACGGCCGGATTTACCGCCACCCACGTGCCGTACAAAGGCACCGGCCCGATGATGACCGATCTGCTCGCGGGCCGGCTTGATGCCACCTTTACCGGCGCGCCACCGCTGATGGCGCATGTGAAAGCGGGCACGCTGCGTTCCATTGCGGTAGGCACGGCCAAACGTTCACCGGCATTGGCCGATGTACCGACGGTGGCGGAATCGGGTTATGCGGGATTTGAAACCTCGCAGTGGTACGGCTTGCTGGCACCGGCCGGCACCCCGGATACCATCATCCAAAAACTCGCGCAGGCAGCCGAGGCGGCAGGCAAATCGATGGCGGTGGTTGAGCGGCTTTCTGCCGAAGCCGCCGTGCCCTCGACGACGACACCGAAAGAATTTGCCGAATTTATCAAGGCGGAAGCGGCGCGCTGGAATGAGGTCGTGAAGAAATCGCAGATCAAGGCGGATTGATTCGGCAAGCACTGACGCGGCTTTACGAGCACTTTTGCTCTGGAACGCTTGCCAGTGCTTGATGTTGGTGTACCCACAGCCATCGGCCGTCGTCCCAGCGCAGGCTGGGACCCAGTCCATTCAATTTCCAATCAACGGACATTGGACGTGATTTTTTGGCGGGCTGGATCCCCGCCTGCGCTGGGTGGATAACCTTTAAGGGTGCTTGGAATCGCCA
>JANLQC010000120.1:0-12194 GCA_031367575.1 Betaproteobacteria bacterium
CATGACCGTATCGCCGCCCCAGCGTGTCGACCAGGTCATCTTTTCAACCTCTTCGTGAATCGACGAGGTCAGCGCGGAATTGCCGATATTGGCGTGTATTTTCACCAGGAAATTGCGGCCGATGATCATCGGTTCGGTTTCCGGGTGATTGATGTTGTTGGGGATAATGGCGCGACCGCGCGCGACTTCATCGCGGACGAATTCAGGTGTCATCATTTTTGGGATCGACGCGCCGAACGATTCGCCGGGATGTTGTTTCATGAGGAGTTCGGAGAGGCCATCGCGGCGCTGATTTTCGCGAATGGCGATGAATTCCATCTCCGGCGTGATGATGCCTTTCCGCGCGTAGTGCATTTGCGAAACATTCTGGCCACTCTTGGCGCGGCGCGGGTGGCGCTTTAAGTTGAAGCGCATCTCGGCCAACTTCGGGTCGTGCAAACGCGCGAGGCCGTATTGTGACGTAATGCTCGGCAGCATTTCGGTGTCGTTGCGCTCGGTGATCCACGTTTCGCGCAAGGCGGCCAATCCCGAACGAATATCGATTTTTACCTTGGGATCGGTGTACGGCCCGGACGTGTCATAGACAAAAATCGGCGGGTTTTTTTCACCACCCATGCCGGTGGGGGTATCGCTCTGCGAAATCTCGCGCATCGGCACCTGAACGTCAGCGCGACTGCCTTGGACGTAAATCTTGCGTGAATTGGGCAACGGCCGCACCGCCGCGTCATCGACGTGGGCGGTGGATTCGAGAAATTTAGCGGGGACAGGTTTAACAACTGCGTTCATGTTGCGCTCCAATGAAAAATGCGGAAGCGCGAAGGGATAGAACAAAGAGCTATCGTCTCCGCTTTCCTACGCCGGTATCAGCCGGTTCAGGTTCGAGGGTGTCTCTCATCCCACACAACTTACCTCCTCAACCCGGATTGCTCCGTAGCAAAACGATGAGGGATCGCAACGCAATGCGCATTGCCGGACAAGCTGGGTGGGAACCCCTAGCGATGCGTTACCTTACTTGATCCCCGATCCCCGCGCAAACCAGGCGGGTCAAGTTGAAACTACTTGACTGTATAATTATACGATTGTATAGTAATTCCATGCCTCGTCCTTCACGCAACGTCGATCAACTGTTATTGAAAGCCGGTCACGAGTTGTTGCCCGTGACAGGTGTACGCGCGCTCTCAATCCGTCAGGTCACGGAGCGGGCGGGCGTGAACCTCGGCATGTTCCACTATCACTTCAAGACCAAGGACGCATTTGTCCGTGCATTGCTTGAGTCGCAGTACAACGAAATGTTCGCCTCGCTCGAAATCGCCACGCACCGTTCAATGTCGGTGGTGGAAAACCTGCGCGCCGCGGTCAGTGTGCTCGCAAATTTTGGCCGCGATAACCGCTTGTTGCTGGTGCGGCTGGCGGGTGATGCGCTCGCGGGCGAAGTGATTGCGGTGGAATTTCTGCGCGCCAATTTGCCACGCCACCTTGCGGTCATTGCAGCACTTCTCGCGCAGGGCCAGAAACTCGGGCGCTTCCGAAAAATGCCGATTCCGCAAGCCATCGCGTTTTTGATTGGCGGTGTCGGTGCGCCGATCTTGCTTGGTGCCGCACTCGTCAACCGTGGTTTCGCACCGCCGCCGCTCGCGCGCGGACTGGAAGATGCGGTCTTTTCCGAGGACGCAATTCGCGAACGAATCGATATGGCGCTGACGGGGTTGGCCGCAAAGAAATCAGGAGCAATAAAATGAAATGGTCGATGCAAAAGCGATTGCTGGTCTCAATGGCCGGTGTATTGGCACTGGCGGGCTGTGAACCTTCAACGGACAAGGCTGCGAACGTGTTTCCGGGTTATGCCGAGGGTGAATATGTCCGCATCGCCTCGCCTTACGCGGGTAGCCTCATTACCCTCGCCGTCAGGCGCGGAGAAATCGTCGTGGAAAATGCGCCGCTGTTTGCGCTGGAGCAGGAAAACGAACGTGCCGCGCGCGAGGAAGCAATTGCGCGGATGAAGCGCGCCGAATCGAATTTGCAAAATATCCGCACCGGCAAACGTCCGGAGGAAATTGCCGCCGTGCAAGCGCAACTCGCGCAGGCAGATGCGATGTTGAAGCTCTCCAATGCCGAACTGAAGCGCGCCGAGAATCTGGTCGCCTCCAAATTTCTCTCGCCGGCAAAACTCGATGAAACGCGCGGTGCGCAGGAGCGTGATCGCGCCCATGTCGTTGAGTTGAAAGCGCAACTCGCGGTCGCGCAACTTGCCGGTCGACCAAATGAAATCGATGCGCTGGCTGCCGAAGTGCGCGCGGCCAAGGAACAACTCGCGCAGGCCGAATGGCGGCTCAACCAGAAATCGCAACGCGCCCCGCGCGCGGGCGCCGTCGCTGACACAATGTACAGCGCAGGCGAGTGGGTACAGGCGGGCATGCCGGTGGTTTCGCTGTTGCCGCCGGAAAATATCAAGCTCAAATTCTTCGCGCCTGAAAAATTATTGGCCACACTCAAATTGGGGCAGGACATCAATGTCACCTGTGATGGCTGCAAACCGATGTCGGCCAAGATCAGCTTCATCGCCAACCAGGCCGAATACACCGCACCGCTGATTTACAGCAAAGAAAATCGCGCCACGCTGGTGTTTCTTATTGAAGCGCGGCCCGCAACTGTCGACGCAATCAATTTGCATCCCGGCCAACCGGTGGAAATCCGGCTGTGAACACTGTCGCATCGGCTATCAATCCCGTCATCGATGTACGTGGCCTCACCAAACGCTATGCCGGCCGCGCGGTGGTGGATGACTTCGCGATTCGTGTCGAGCGCGGACAAATATATGGCTTTCTCGGCCCCAATGGCAGCGGCAAAACCACCACGATCCGCATGATTTGCGGGTTGCTTACGCCAGATGCGGGTGAGGGCCAATGTCTCGGTTTCGATATTCGCCGAGAAGCACTATCGATCAAACGAAACGTCGGTTACATGACGCAAAAATTTTCTTTGTATGAAGATCTTTCGATTGCCGAGAATCTGGATTTCATCGCGAGGGTGTTCATGGTGCCCAATCGCCGGGACGCCGTGAATCGAACGCTGGAAAAACTTGGCCTCAGCGCGCGGCGCGGGCAATTGGCGGGTGCCTTGTCCGGCGGATGGAAGCAGCGATTGGCGTTGGCCGCATGTTTGTTGCATCAACCGGCGCTATTATTGCTCGATGAACCCACCGCCGGGGTAGACCCTAAAGCGCGACGCGAATTCTGGGATCAAATTCACGAACTCGCCGCGGACGGAATGACGGTGCTGGTCTCCACCCATTACATGGACGAAGCCGAGCGTTGCCATGAACTCGCCTATATCGCCTACGGACGCCTGCTTGCCAAGGGTACCGCCGCCGAAGTGGTGGCGCAGTCCGGCTTATCGACTTGGTCGGTAACCGGTGAAAAACTGCATGACCTCGCGCGCCAACTTCGTGGGCTGTCCGGCGTGACCATGGTGGTAACGTTCGGCACGACCTTGCATGTGAGCGGAGAAAATGCTGTTCTGCTTGAAAACACCCTCGCGACCTATCGCGCTCGCGATGATTTGCAATGGACGCAAATCGAGCCGGGACTGGAGGATGTTTTCATCGGCCTGATGGATCGCGCGAAAGACAATTACCAGTGAACACGATTTTCTCCTGGCCGCGTTTCATTGCCGTGTTGCTCAAAGAGTTTGTGCAAATGAAGCGCGATCGATTGACCTTCGGCATGATCATTGGCGTGCCGATTCTTCAATTGATCCTGTTCGGTTTTGCCATCAACACCGATCCGAAAGGCTTGCCGGCGGTGTTGGTGGCCAACGACGAAAGCGTGTTTTCACGCTCGCTGGTGCGCGCGCTGGAGAATTCACAATATTTCAAGTTCACCCATCATGTCGGCTCGGAAGCGGAAGCGGACACGTTGTTGAAGCGCGGCGATGTTCAGTTTGCGCTGATCATTCCGACGGACTTTTCGCGGAAGTTGCAACGCGGTGAACGCCCGCAATTGTTGTTGGCGGCTGACGCGACCGATCCTTCCGCGACCGGCAACGCGCTCGCCGCACTCACGCAAATCGTGCGCCAATCAATGCAACGCGATTTATCCGGCGTGTTGCAATCGCTGCAATCGAGCGAACTGCCGATTGATCTCAGGGTGCAGCGTCGCTACAACCCGGAAGGCATCACCCGCTACAACATCGTGCCCGGCTTGATGGGCGTGATTCTCACCATGACCATGATCATGATGACGGCACTCGCAATGACGCGGGAACGCGAACGCGGCACCATGGAAAATCTGCTTGCCACACCGGTCAGGCCGATCGAGGTGATGGCCGGAAAAATCGCGCCTTTCATCATCGTCGGCTATATTCAGGTGAGCCTGATTCTGATTGCCGCCAAGCTATTGTTCGGCGTGCCGATTGTTGGCAGCCTCGCGCTTTTGTCGGTCGCGCTGGTGGTGTTCATTGCCGCCAATTTGGCGGTCGGATTTACCTTTTCGACCATCGCCAAAAACCAGTTGCAGGCGATGCAAATGACGTTCTTCTTTTTTATGCCGTCGATGTTGTTATCCGGATTCATGTTTCCATTCCGCGGAATGCCCGGCTGGGCGCAAGTGATTGGCGAAGTGTTACCACTTACGCACTTCTTGCGCGTGGTGCGCGGCGTTCTGCTAAAGGGTAATGGCTGGAACGAAATTGCGCCGGAAATGTGGCCGATTGGTTTATTCATGTTGGTGGCAGGCGCGATTGCCCTAAGCCGCTATCGGCAGACGTTGGATTGAAAATTTCGACACTTGACGCCGGGCCTTGCGGAGCGTATCTTACTGACCAATAAGTCATTTAATTGCCGTCAAATTTGCCATCAACTGCCAAAATCATTGAACCTCGTTGGGAACGTCGCAAAGATGCGCGCCCGGGTGAGCTCGCGGCGGCGGCACTGGAATTGTTTGTCGAGCGCGGGTTCGCGGCGACACGCTTGGATGATGTCGCCAAACGCGCCGGCGTTTCCAAGGGAACGCTGTATCTCTACTTCGACAGTAAGGAAGATTTGTTCAAGGCCGTCATTCGCGAAGGCTATGTGGCACCGTTGGCCGAAGCCGAGCATTTACTGGCGGCTTTTGAAGGCAGTTCGGCCGATTTGATACGCGAAATTTTCCGCCGCTGGTGGGTGCAGATCGGTGCGACCGATCAGGCCGGCATGACCAAGCTGATCATTGCGGAAGCGGGAAATTTTCCGGAGCTCGCCAAGTTTTATCACGATGAAGTGATTCAGCGCAGCCACGCGCTGCTCGAGCATGCCATCGCGCGCGGCATTGCACGCGGTGAGTTTCGCAAGGTCAATCGCGAATTTGCCGGTCGCATCTCCTGCGCACCAATGGTGATGATGATGCTATGGAAACACTCGTTCGCGCTATGTGTTGATCATCCGATTGATCCCGAAAAATATATCGCCACCATCACCGATATGTTGCTCAATGGTTTGGCCGTTCCCGAAAGCCCGCAAAA
Organism: Betaproteobacteria bacterium; assembly: GCA_031367575.1. Classification (GTDB taxonomy): domain Bacteria; phylum Pseudomonadota; class Gammaproteobacteria; order Burkholderiales; family Usitatibacteraceae; genus UKL13-2. Next base: position 5,497 of record JANLQC010000120.1, read on the forward strand.
GTAGCGTGAACGTTTGCTAAAATCGCATACTTCTTGCAAGGCTCACTACTCACCATCATGGATTTTGAAAAAGCCCGTTTCAATATGGTCGAACAGCAGATCCGCCCTTGGGAGGTGCTGGATCAATCGGTGCTCGACCTTTTATTCAAGGTCAAGCGCGAGGATTTCGTTCCCGCCGCGTATCGCGCCATCGCGTTTACCGATATGGAAATTCCGTTGGGGCACGAGCAATCGATGCTGTCGCCCAAGCTCGAAGCACGCCTGTTGCAGGAATTGGCGGTCAAGCCCGCTGATCGCGTGTTGGAAATCGGCACCGGCAGCGGCTATCTCACCGCGCTCCTCGCGAGGTCAGGTGCGCATGTGACCAGCATTGAGTATTTTCAGGACTTCTCGGCCGAGGCGGCAACTAAACTCGCGCGCGCAAGCATTTATAACGTGAAATTGATCATCGGTGATGCGGCACAAGCGCCCGCCCCGCACGCCGCCTGCGGCGAAAAATTTGACGTCATCGTGCTGACCGGCTCCGTGCCGATACTGCCGCCTGCATACCTTGATGCGCTCGCGATGCATGGCCGCCTGTTCGCCATTGTCGGCGATGCACCGGTCATGAAAGCGACCCTTTTTACCAAAACCGCCGAGGCGCAATATGCCTCAAGCGAGCTTTTTGAAACCGTTGTTCCGCCACTGATTCACGCCGCCCGGCCTTCGCGCTTCGCGTTTTAGGCAATGAACATGCGTGAACTCACCGTCCAGCAACTTAAATCCGCGCTGGCCGAACCGGCCCCGTCGCGGCCACATTTACTCGATGTGCGTGAACCCTGGGAATGGCAATTGGCAAAGATCGACGGCAGCGAAAATGTACCCATGCAACAGATCCCCGCGCTCAGCGATGAATTGAACCGGACGCATCCCACGGTCGTAATTTGCCATCACGGGGTGCGAAGTATGCAAGTCGTCGCATTCCTGGAGCGGCAGGGGTTTGCCAACATGCATAATTTGCAGGGTGGAATCGATGCCTGGTCGAGACAAATTGATCCGGCGGTACCTGTCTATTAGTGCCCATTGGAATCCAGCACCACGTCTGAACGCATCCTATCGCCGCCACTCAATGGTGCATTCAATGATCGGCCTAAACATCCAACACAACACCCAACACAACACCCAACACAACACCGAACACCTCAGGAATAACAAAACATGAAACTGAAACCCGTCACCGTCGCCATTCTCTCCATCGTCGCCATTGTCGCCCCCGCACCGGTGTTGGCAACCGATCTGATGGACGTTTATCGCGAAGCCCTCTCACAAGACCCGGTTTATTCCTCGGCTCGCTATAGCTACGAAGTCGTCAAGGAAACGGTGCCGCAGGCGCGTGCCGGCGTGTTGCCTTCCATCTCATTTTCGCTGGGTGCGAACCGCAATCACCGCGACACAGAACGACTGCCGAAACTGGATTACAACGCGCATAGCTACGGCGTGTCGCTTTCACAGCCGCTGTTCCGCATGCAAAACTGGATCGTGGTCGATCAGGCTGGCTTGCAGGTGAAGCAGGCCGAAGCGGTATTTGCCGATGCCAGCCAAACCCTGATTGTGCGTGCCGCGCAGGCCTATTTTGATGTGCTGCTTGCCCAAGACAACGTGTCGCTGTCCGGCGCGCAGAAAAAAGCCATCAGTGAACAATTGGCGCAGGCCAAACGCAATTTTGAAGTCGGTACCGCGACCATCACCGATACCTATGAAGCGCAGGCCAAGTACGATCTTGCAATTGCCAAGGAAATCTCGGATTTGAACGATCTCGATATCAAGCAGCGCAGCTTGCAGCAATTGATTGGAAAAATGCCCGCCAGTCTCGCGCCGTTGCGCGATAACCCGAAGCTTGCGCTGCCACTGCCAAGCGACATGGAACAATGGGTTAAGGCGGCCGAGGAAGCGAGCCCGGCAATTGCACAATTGCGCCTCAATTATGAAATCGCCATCAAGGAAGTGGATCGCAACAAATCCGGCCACTTGCCGACGGTGGACTTGACGGTGGGATATACCAATAGCAATAGTCCCGTGACGACATCGTCCGGCGCATTCGCGAACACGATTGACACCAGGGCTGGCCAGATCGGATTTACCGTGAACGTCCCGTTATATCAGGGCGGCGGCACCCAATCGCGCATTCGCCAATCCTTGTCCAGCAAGGAAAGGGCCGCGCAAGATCTGGAAAATTCCAAACGCTCGGTCGCCCAAAGCGTGCGCCAGAACTATCTCGGCGTCACCAATGGCGTGGCACAGGTAAAGGCATTGGAAGCGGCACTGGTTTCAAACAAATCATCGCTCGACGCCACGGTATTGGGCAAGGAAGTCGGCGTGCGTACCAACGTCGACGTGCTGAACGCGCAACAGCAACTGTTTCAGGCGCAACGCGATTTGCAACAGGCGCGCTACAGCACCATCCTTTCGCAGTTGCGGCTCAAATCCGCGAGCGGCCGCCTAAAGGAGTCAGATTTGGCCGAAGTGAATTCGTTGTTGGCCAAATAACGAATCGCAACTTCATTCGACCGTTGATGGTGCAATTAATGGTTCGATAAATGGTGCAATAAGCCCCATTGTTTTTTGCGTCGCCCCGGCGTGGGTCTGGGCAAAAGTTTCGGCCGCGCGGCCCATTTTCACTCGGGCGTCAACGTCTTTGAATAGCAATTTCGCGGTGGCGAACAACGCATCCGCATCGGCAACCTGCCGCATCGCGCCGGCTTCAATGGCAAGCCGGGCCGCTTCGGAAAAATTGAAATTGGAGGGGCCCATGATCACCGGCTTCCCCTGCGCGCAAGCCTCGATCAGGTTCTGCCCGCCCAATGGCAACAAGCTGCCGCCGATGAATGCGATATCGCACATCGCGATATACGCCGCCATTTCGCCCATTGAATCCCCCAGCCAGACGTGGCATGCGCCATCAGGCGTTTCATGCGTGCTGCGTCGCGTGACGGTCAGGTGGTGCGCGCGAATCAATGCATCAACGGCATCAAATCGTTGCGGATGGCGCGGTACGATGACAAATAAAATTTTCTCGCGTTCGGCCGCAGAAAACGCGCGGCAAAACGCGTCAAGCAGCATCGCTTCTTCGCCGTCGCGGGTGCTGGCGGCGAGGAAAACGTGCTTTTCCTTCGCGAGCGTGCTGCGCCAGAGCTGGCCTTTTGCCACCATGGCAGAATCAATGATCAAGTCGAATTTGATATTGCCGGTCACTTCAATTTGGGTCGCACCCAGTTGCGTGAGGCGCATCGCATCCGCATCGGATTGTGCGCCGACCATTCGCATCGATTGCAAGGCCCCATTCACAAGTTTTTGCACCAGCGCATAGCGCACATAGCCGCAATACGATTTCTCGCTCAAGCGCGCATTCACCAGCAATACCGGCAGGTTTTCGTTGCGGCAGGCCGCCAGCAAATTCGGCCAAATCTCGGTTTCCATGATCAACAAAATTTGCGGGTCGAATCTCGCAATCAAGCGGCGCTGCAAGACCCGAAAATCGTAAGGCAAATATACGCAAGTGACCGAATCGGCGAACAATTCGTTCGCGGTCGCGCGCCCAGTCGGCGTCATGCAGGTGAGCAAGATCGGCGCGTCGGGATAGCGCATTTTCAATTGTTTGATGAGTGTCGAGGCGGCACGCACTTCGCCCACCGACACAGCATGCAACCAGATGGCGCGCTTCAAACGCGCGCGCGAAAAAATCCCGAAACGCTCGCTCCAATGTTGGAGATAGGCCGGTTGCCTAAAGCCACGCCAGACCAACCGCGCGACGATGATCGGCATCGCGAATAACAGCAACAAAGAATAGATTGCTCTCACCGTCACTGTGCGCCTGCAAGCCACGACATCAGCGTTTGCCAAACCTGTTCCACGCCCGGAACCGCCAGTGTCGATTCGTTGCCGCCGCCCAAGTTGATCGCGTTACCCGCGCCATGGAGGCCGGTAAGGGCGGGCTCGGTGGAGACATAAAGGCCGAGGGTGGGCCGCCCCAGTGCCACCGACAAATGCGCAAGCCCGGTGTCGACGCCGACCACGGCGGCCGCCCCGGACAACATGCGCGCCGCGTCGGAGAGCGAAAGCGCCGGGGGTATGATCGAATTTGGCCGCGCGGCGGCAATGCGCCCACTCATTTCGCGCTCGGCGGGATTGCCCCATGGCAGCACGATGTGGATATTCATTGCGCCAAGCCGTTGGCCCAACGAAATCCAGTGCGACTCGGGCCACATTTTATTGGTGCGGCTGGTCGCGTGCAGGAACACCACAAACGGTGCGCGCGGCAACCACGCCAGCGCGCCCGAGGGTGCGGCAATGTTATAGCGCGCAGGTGTATCGAGCCCATAGCCGAAAACGTGCGCGGCAAGCTGGCGATTGCGTTCAACCGCATGCAAGGTGCGTGGAATATCAAAACGATGATGGTAGAAACGCGTCGCAAACGGCTCGCGGGCAGAACCGCGCGCATAACCCGAAACCGGCCCTTCGGGCCAACGCGCAATCCACGCGCTTTTGAGCAGGCCTTGGGTATCGAGGATCGTGTCATAGCGTTGTGCAGACAATCGAGCACGCGCGGCCATAAAATCGCGCCATGCGCCTTTGGAGCGCCAGTTTTTTTTCAGATTCCGCAGTGGCACCGGAAAAACGTTTTTGATCGACGGGTGCAGCGCAACGATGTCCGCGTAGGGTGCCTCTACCGCCCAATCAATTTCGACGCCAGGACGTGCGCGCGCCAGATCGCTCGCGACCGGCAGATTGTGGATGACGTCGCCCAGCGACGAGAGTTTTACCAGCAGCACACGCATGACGACATTTTAGCCGAGCAACCCGGCCCGCTCGCGCATGCCGGCGTCTGGTGCGAGTGACTCGATTACAATCGTCACTTCACCGGATCAACCTCCATGCCGCAATCGAAAATACCCCTCTCTGTGGTCATCATCGCCAAGGACGCCGCCGCACAGATCGCGGCATGCATCGAAAGTGTTGCCTTCGCCGAGGAAGTGCTGGTGGTTGATTCGGGCTCGGAGGATGAAACGCGCGCCATCGCCGACGTGATGGGTTGCCGCGTGATTGAAAAGGAATGGCTGGGCTTCGGCCAGCAAAAACAGTTTGCCGTGATGCAGGCAAAACACGATTGGGTGCTATGCCTCGATATTGACGAGCGCGTTTCGCCGGCGTTGGAAGCCGGTATTCGCGTGATCTTGACCGCACCCAACAACAAGGCATACCGCATGCCGCGGCGCAACCGTTTTCTCGGCAAATGGCTCCGTTACGGCGAAGGCTACCCCGATTGGTCGCTCAGAATGTTCCATCGCCAGCACGCGAGCTGGAGCAACGATCCGGTGCATGAAGCGGTGATTACCACGGTCGATGTCGGCGTCCTCAGCGGTGACTTGCTGCACGATTCGGCCGAGGACATCACCACTTACTTGCAGAAGCAAAACCGTTATTCCTCGCTGCACGCGGAGGCGTTGTTTCAGCAAGGCGTGCGCGCGGGCTATGTCAAATTATTCCTGAGTCCATTGGCGCGTTTCATCAAGTTCTATTTTCTCCGTCTGGGGTTCCTCGATGGCGGTCAGGGTTTCGCCCATGTCGCGGTCGGTTGTTTTGCCGCGTTTGCCAAGTACGCCAAGTTGATTGAGCTCGAAAATAAGGCAACTTGACACCTCCGCCGCTCAATCGGTGCGAGGCCGCACTGGTAAAATAGCGGGCTGGATATCAATGACCGCGTCGCGGCGTTTGGAAATAACATGATCATCGTCACCGGCGGTGCCGGCTTCATCGGCTCGAACTTCATTCATGCATGGCTCGCCAACGGCGGCGGGCCGGTGGTGAATCTGGACAAGCTTACTTACGCCGGCAATTTGATGTCGCTCGCTGACGTTGCAAACCACGCGGATTATCGGTTTGTTCACGGTGATATCGGTGACCGAGCGTTGATGGGCGCGTTGTTGCGTGAGGTTCGGCCGACATCCATTGTCAATTTCGCGGCCGAAAGCCATGTTGATCGCTCCATTCACAGTGCCGGCGAATTCATCCAGACCAATATCGTCAGCACCTTCAATTTACTCGAGGAAGTGCGCGGCTTTTGCGGCGCACTGAGTGATGCCGACAAATCAGCATTCCGGTTTTTGCACGTGTCCACCGACGAAGTGTATGGCTCGCTTGGCATGAACGATGCCGCGTTCACGGAGCAGCACAAATACGAACCGAACAGCCCGTACTCGGCCTCCAAAGCGGCGTCGGATCACCTGGTGCGCGCCTATCATCACACCTACCATCTGCCGGTGCTGACGACCAATTGCTCGAACAATTACGGCCCGTTTCACTTCCCGGAAAAATTGATTCCGCTGACGATCCTGAATGCGCTCGCGGGCAAGCCATTGCCGGTTTACGGCGATGGCCAAAACGTGCGCGATTGGCTTTATGTGGCCGACCATTGTGCCGCGATTCGGTTGGTATTGGCCAACGGGCGGGTCGGCGAAACCTATAACATCGGCGGGCGCAACGAGCGCACCAATCTCGAAGTCGTCAATGTCATTTGCGGCCTGCTCGATCAATTGCAGCCGCGTACCGACGGCAAACCCTACGCGGCACAAATTACCTTCGTCACGGATCGTCCCGGCCATGATCTTCGCTACGCCATTGACGCCAACAAACTCGAGGCCGAACTCGGTTGGCGCGCGCAG
>JANLQC010000357.1:0-1689 GCA_031367575.1 Betaproteobacteria bacterium
CCGATTACAAAGCCATCGCCGCAAAAGCCAAACAAATCGACGGGCCTGCCATTGAGATTTCCACCAACTATTGGCTGGCATGGACCGGTGCGTGGGATACGGTCGTCATGAAAGAAACCAGGCTCTGGGAGAAGTGGTTGCCGAAGGGCAGCAAGGTCGAATGGAAACGTAATTTGCAGGGACCGCCCGTCATTACCGATCTGGTCGCAAATAAACAGCAGATCGGCTACATCGGCGATAACCCGTCGCTGGTTGCTACCACCCGACGCGAGCTGGCACCGATCAACATTGTGGCCGTCAATGAAACGTCGCCGGGACGCATGTGCGGCTCGCTCCTGGTGCGCGTCGATGCGCCACCGTTCAAGGATCACCGCGAAGCGATGAAGTGGCTGAACGGCAAAATCGTCGGCGTACCGAAAGGCAGTTGCGCCGACCGGCTCGGGCAATACATGCTTAAAAAAGAAGGCATCAATGTGACGTGGCAGCAGATGCAACCGGAAGTGATCGTCACGTCCTTGCAAGCCAAAAAAATCGATGCTGCCGCGCTCTATGAGCCGCACCTGTCCAAAGCGGTATTCGACAAACATGCGCGCTACGCCGTCTCGCCTGCCGCCTTCGGCGAGAACGATGCGAACACGGTGGTGATGCGCAAAGATTTCATTGAGAAAAATCGCCCGGTCGCGATTGCCTGGTTGAAGGCCAACATCGAAGCGCTGTATTTCATGCGTGATCGCCCGCTTGAGACCATCGAATTCGTGAAAAAGGAACTGCCCGATTATTCACGCGAAAATTTGTGGTTTGCGATCTATGGCCGACCGCCCGTTGAGACTGGCTCCGCCACCACGGCGCTGCGCGCGATGATGGTGTTGACGCCGGAAGTGCGCGAACAATTGAAGCGCGGCTACGATTTTTTGCATGAGATCAAAGTGGTGCAGGAGCCTAAACTGCATCCGGAAGCGCTACAGGACGACCTGGTCATTCAGGCCTTCAAGGAACTGGGTCTGGATCCGTCGAAAGGCCTGTTCGAGATCGCCGCAACGGGTCAAAACCCGTTCAAGGGCGATGATCTGGTCAAGCGCTGATTGCTTGCGGGAATCGCATGAACGAGGCTGTCATCAACAACGAATCGGCTGTTGCTCCCACCAATGGAGCTGCGCCCGATTACGATGCCCGACTGGCGCGCTCGGCCGATTGGCCAGTCTTCGCGCCCGGCATCGGTGGCCGCGCGCGACGTTTTTTGTTGAGCAACCAATGCCGCTACGGCTTGTTGGGTTTTGCGGTATTTTTCGGCCTCTGGTATTTTTTCACCGCGATCATCATTCCGCCGCGCTTCAATTTCATTCCCAATCCGCTATCGCTGTTCGGCGAGTGGATCAGCGAGCGGCCGAAATTCGGCGTGTCGATTTTCACGCCCGAGTATTACCAGCACATCTGGGTAAGCACCGCACGGGTGTATGGCGCGTTTGCGTTGTCAGTGCTGCTCGGTGCGCCGCTCGGCATATTGTTGGGCTGGAACCGAACCGCGCGCAATCTTATATACCCTATCGTCGAATTGCTGCGGCCGATTCCGCCATTGGCGTGGGTGCCGCTCGCGGTGTTGCTGATTCCAACCACCGAAATGGCGGTGATATTTGTGACCCTGCTCGCGTCGTTTTTTGCGACCGTGTTAAACACGTTACTCGGTGTCAC
>JANLQC010000380.1:0-1982 GCA_031367575.1 Betaproteobacteria bacterium
GCGTAAATCTGCCAGCTTTTTTCGCCATCCTCAACAATGCCTTTTGGCCGGTTGACATTGTTGGCTTGGATCGCGGTGCGCACTTCATTGAAACCGATGTCGTATTTATTCAGCGTGGTCGGGTTCAACTCCACCCGCACCGCAGGCGACGAACTGCCGCCCACCGAGACCTGCCCGACGCCGCTCACTTGTGCGATTTTTTGCGCGATGACGGTGTTGGCGATGTCATACACCTGGCCGGGCGAGAGCACATCCGAGGTCAGCGCGAAAATCATCGCCGGTGCATCGGCGGGATTGACTTTGCGATAGGTCGGATTGTTCGGCAGGCTGGTCGGCAATTCGGTGCGCGCCGCCTGAATCGCCGCCTGCACGTCGCGCGCGGCACCGTCAATCGAGCGGTTCAACTCAAATTGCATCGTGATGTTGGTGGAACCCAGCGACGATGAGGAAGTGATCTCGGTGATGCCCGCAATGCGGCCCATTGCGCGTTCAAGCGGTGTTGCCACGGTGGCGGCCATCACTTCGGGACTGGCACCGGGTAAATTCGCCGAGACAGAAATGGTCGGGATATCAACTTGCGGCAGTGGTGCCACCGGCAGCAGCTTGAACGCGAGCGCGCCGGCCAGCGTGACGCCGAGAGTCAGCAAGGTGGTGGCGACCGGGCGGCGGATGAAGGGTTCGGTGATGTTCATTTACGTACCACCACAGTTGTCCTCTCCCCGCGCAGGCGGGGACCCAAGTTTGGTGCATCACGCGATGAACGAACTTGGGCCATGCCGATACAGCGGCATGGCGTTCGGCAGGCGCGGAGCATGCTCCGCGAATTCCCTGCCTCACTCCCCGCCTGCGCGGGGAAGGGACGGTGTTTTGCGATCCCTCGGTGCCGAATCACTAGTCGCCTTCCAACGTCGAAGCGGCCTGTACCAGACTTGCCGGCTTGTCAAACCGCCGCGCCAACCGGTCAAACGCCAGATAAATCACCGGCGTCGTGAATAGCGTCAACACCTGCGACACAATCAACCCACCCACCATCGTGATGCCCAGTGGAAAGCGCAATTCAGAACCCACCCCTGAACCCAGCATCAATGGCAGCGCGGCCAGCAATGCCGCCATCGTCGTCATCAGAATCGGCCGGAAGCGCAGCAGGCACGCTTCAAATATCGCCTCGCGCGCGGGCTTGCCTTGGGTGCGTTCGGCATCGAGCGCGAAATCGATCATCATGATCGCATTCTTCTTGACGATGCCGATCAGCAAAATAATGCCGATGATCGCGATGATGCCAAGTTCGGTACCCGACACCAGCAACGCCAGCAGCGCGCCGACACCGGCCGAGGGCAGCGTGGAGAGAATGGTAATCGGATGAATGTAACTTTCGTAGAGCACGCCGAGCACGATGTACATCGTCACAATCGCGGCAAGGATCAGCAACAAGGTATTGGTGAGTGACGCGCGAAACGCCAATGCCGCCCCCTGAAAACCGGTGCGAATGCTGACCGGCATGCCCATTTCCTGCTCGGCTGCTTCGATCGCTTTCACCGCATCGCCCAGCGCGAATCCCGGTTTCAGGTTGAATGAAACGGTGGTCGCCGGAAATTGGCCGATGTGATTGATCGACAGCGAAGCGAATTTTTCCTGCACGGTGGCAATTGCCGAAATCGGCACTTGTTGGCCGGAGGCGGAGGTCACATAAATGTCGTTCAACGCGGAGGGCCCGCGTTTGTATTCGGGCTTCACTTCCAGCACCACGCGATATTGGCTCGCCTGCGTGAAGATGGTCGAAATCAATCGCTGGCCGAAGGCGTTGTAGAGTGCGTTATCGATGGCGGCGGTGGTCACACCGAGGCGCGCGGCGGTATCGCGGTCGATATTCAAATACGCTTGCAAGCCCTGATCCTGCAAGTCGGAGGCGACATCGGCGAGTTGCGGCAAGGTGCCGAGTTTCTCCACCAGCTTGTGTGTCCATGCGGATAACTCATCGGCGT
>JANLQC010000385.1:0-2054 GCA_031367575.1 Betaproteobacteria bacterium
GCCCAGCGGATCATTTCCCAACGCCCAGTGCACAAATGCCTGACTCCAGTTGTAACTAATGAAACGCGCGCGCAATTCGCTGGCGAGCGCGGCGAGGCTGTTTCCCAGTGGCAGTGATCGGCGGTCGCGCGCGCGCAAAAACACCGCCACCAGATAGCTGGTGAGCGCATGCGAAATCCGCCACAGCAGTGCCGCCAACAGGATCGTTGCGACAATTGCACCGACCCCAAGACCAAGATGCGCGAGGTGCCCACCCAGCCAGACATAGAATAGAATTTCCATCACCAACAGCGTGCGGATCAGCGTTTGCAACATCAGAGCGGCCCCCACCATTTCAGCAGCCACAGCGCGGCCATGCCGACCATCAGTGTGCCGAAGACGCGGCGGGTTTTCAATGCATAGGTCGTCGCAACGGCGGCGGCAATGATGCGATAAACATTCAACCATTCACCGGGCGGCGCATCGCGGAACAGCACGTCCGGCGCGATCAGTGCGGGCAGCACGGCGGCGGCAACGTATTTCAGGCTGCCCATCAGCCAGCCGGGTACTTTGGTGTCGGCGGGAAGCACGATGAATGAGGCGCGCACCCCTAATGTGACCACACCGGCGCAAACCACCGTGAGCCAGTCGATCATGCGCGGCGCCCGATCTGGCGTTCGGCCAGACGTTCAAAACACACGCCGATCAGGATGCCGGTGACCGCGCCGGCGATCAACCCGAGGCGCAACGGCAGTGAGGCACAAAATGCGGCCGCGACCGCCGCAGAAATCGCCGCCGCCCAGTGGCTGCGCGTGTGAATGGCCGGCAATACCAGCGACAAAAATACCAGCGGAATGGCGAAATCCAGTGACCACGCCGCCGGCACCAAGGTACCCGCGAACACACCCACCGCCACGCTGATTTGCCATGCCCACCACATCGCGATGGTGGCGCCAAAATAGTAGGCGTCGAAATTTTTTGGCGGTTGAAGCTTGTCAAATTTGGTCGTGATCAACGCGAACGCGTGATCGGTGAGCAGATATGAAAAGAGCCATTTCCGCGCGCTGGGGGTGTGGCGAAAATACGGCGCGATCACGGCGCTGTACATCATCATTCTGAGGTTAACCACCAGCACGGTCACCACCACAATTGCCGCCGGCGCATGCTGTGCCATCAGCGAAATCGCTGCCAATTGGGACGCGCCGGCGAAGACAATGATCGACATCCCCATCGCGAGCCACGGGTCGATGCCGGCGGCGGACGCGGCGGCACCGGTGATCATGCCAAACGGCAGATTGCCAACGATGCCGGGAGACTGGTCGCGCAGACCGGCAATAAATGCCGAGCGGGTGGTGTTCACGTATTCGTCTTCAAGGGGTTTGTTGAAATTCGAGTTAGCAAAGAAAGGCGAGTTGCTGACAGAGCAATTCCTCTTTTTTAAAGGAGGGTGAAGCAGGGGTTTCGCGCGGCATGCTTCGCACCTGCTGAACGGCATTCCGATAAAGCGGAATGCGCGCCCTGCAAGGGTGAGGAGGATTTTGGGCCGAAAAAATGTGCGCGCGATGGTGCAATTTTACCCGTTGCGCATGACTGAATTTTCAGCGCCTATGCGAAAATGCCATTCATGATCCTCTACGCCTGCACCATTTTCGTCTCCGCATTCCTGCTGTTTCTGATTCAACCAATCATCGCCAAACAAATCCTGCCGTGGTTCGGTGGCTCGGCCGCCGTGTGGACAACCTGCCTGGTATTTTTTCAGTGCGCATTGCTGGCGGGTTACCTGTATTCGGATCTGACCACGCGAAAACTCGGCGCGAAGCGGCAGGCGATGTTGCACCTGATCTTGACCCTGATCGCAATCGCGCTGCTGCCGATCATTCCCGAGGTGGCGTGGAAGCCGCAAGGCGATGAACAGCCGAGCCTGCGCATTCTGCTGTTGCTGACGGCCACCATCGGCCTGCCCTACTTCCTGCTCGCGATTGCGCTGCTGCCGATCATTCCCGAGGTGGCGTGGAAGCCGCAAGGCGATGAACAGCCGAGCCTGCGCATTCTGCTGTTGCTGACGGCCACCATCG
>JANLQC010000457.1:0-3078 GCA_031367575.1 Betaproteobacteria bacterium
CGTTTGTTTCATCAAGCTTCAGCCCGTCGTCCGAGACGATGCAAAAATGGCGGCGCGTTTTATCAATTTGAAATCAGTTTCCACGAATAGGTCGCCGCAATTGCCGTCTCCACCGGCAACACGCCAACACCGACGCCAATGTTCGCGCCGAACCCCACCGGCAATAAACTCTGGCCGAATGACACATCAACGCCGCCACCGACCACCTTCAACGCAGGTGGCCCGCCCGAAACGCCGATGCCCCAGCCCCAACCTTCAAAGTCGGTGAGCTCGGCTTTCGGGTAGAACTGCACGCCGCTCGCGACACCGATGGATGCATTGCTATTGAGTTGCGGGCCGATCCAGCCGTACACGCCGACCTTGTCGATGAAGTCGGTGGCAATGGTGAAGCCGCCCTGTGCCCCCAACCGAATGGCCGCCGAATGTATGCGGCTGAAAGCGACGAACAAATGGCCTTTGTAGTTCGGCGTGATGAGGGTTTTGGCCATCGCTTTCATTTTGCTCGGCGAGCACAACGTCTCGGTGTCGAACAGGGCGTCCATTTTCGCTTTTTCGTTTTGCGCGAAGGCGTAGATGCGTTGCAATTCGGGAATCGCGTCCTTGCTCTTTTCGACAAAATCCAGCGCCTTGGTGCGCAACGCCGGCAGTTGCCCGGTGACCGATTGGGTTTTTTGCGCGGCCTGATCCATGAAGGGCTTGAACTGCTCGGGAATTTTTCCGGCCTTGATGGAATTCACCGTTGCTTTGCAGATTTCAAACGCAACTTTTTCAGTCACGCATTTGTTCTGGATGATGTCCTCGAATAGTCCGGGATCGCAGGATTTCCGGCCGGCGGTGATCAGGCAAGGACGCCCGCCATCCTTGCCACATTGCTCGCTCACGCAGGCGCGGTCGGAATCGACCTTGGCGTTCACCGTGCGCACCGGTGTCGCCGCCGGGCATGTCCAGCAGGTGCCGCCGTTGATGAGGTCAAAAAAACCATTGGCGCAAACAAGACTGCCGGTCATCTTGTCGGCTTTGGAAAACTTGTCCGCGTTGTCTTTCCAGCACACGCCTTTTTCGTTGCCCATCTTCAGGTTGTCGTGCGTGTAGCCGCTCGGGCATTGGTAGCAGCCGCCATTGTGGGTGCTGATCCAGCTGCCGCTTGGGCACGCTGGTATGCCCACCACTGCGTTCTTCACAAACGTGCCGGTGATTTTTTCGCTGCCGCCTTCGTCCTTGCACACCTTCGGATCATCGACGGTCAGGATTGCGTTATGCGAGTAGCCGGAACGGCATTTGAAACACTCGCCCTTCCAATCCGGAAAGCCGCCTTTGCAGCCGATGGCATCGAGGCCTTTGGCGTTGCCGATTTTTGTTGCGCGCGAGTAGACGTCGGCGGCGGTGGCGGTGGTGGAAATGGAAAAGAGTAAAAACAGGAAAACGCGCCACCGCGCGAATTGCAGTGATCGAAATATTGTCAAGGCCGGGGCCTCCCTTTATTGTTGTATTTATTTTCGGCTGGCATGCCGGGACGGTCTGCGTTGCCAATATAACGCCATTTCAAATTGCGCGTTTTCCCGTGAAAGTCTGCAAACGTTGCATCGGCGCGGGATGATGGCGTGACCGCTTCAACTTCATGGCAATTTGTAAATCGCCATTTGACGGGCGTCTTGGCGGCAAAACGGCCCGAAAGCCGCGCCAGCGCTTGCGTTCACGTCAAGCGGATTTTTTACGCGATCAATGTCTCCCGCCTGCGCGGAGAAATGGCAACTGCTTCGCTTGTTCTAGAGTGAAAGCAATAATCGCCATGCAACTTCCGCGCGGCGGGAAAATACCGAAATGCACCGTCCATGGAAGCGCCTTCACCTACTCGGTATCCGTCTCCAGCCCCAATTCCTGAACTTTTCGCGTCAGTGTATTTCGCCCGATACCCAGCAGGGTCGCGGCTTCAATGCGGCGACCGCCGGTATGCTCCAGCGCCTTCGTGATCAGCGCGGCTTCAAAGGCGCGATTCAAGCCGTCAAAAATATTTTTCTCGCCGCGTCCGAGCGATGCCGCGACTTCGCGTTCCAGCGCGCGTTTCCAATCGTTATCGTGGGCCGCGCCAGAAGTACCGCTGCCGCCGCCACTCCGTACATCGGGCGGCAAATCGGCCACTTCCACCGTCTGCGCCGGTGCCATGACGGTGATCCAGTGGCAGAGATTTTCAAGCTGCCGGACATTGCCGGGAAAATTCTGCTGTGCGAGAAAATTGAGCGCGTTTTCGCTTAAACGTTTGGCGTCGACTTTCAGGTCGCGCGCACTCTTGGCGAGAAAATGTTTGGCGAGGAGCGGAATATCTTCGCGACGTTCACGCAGCGCGGGCAATCTCAATCGGATGACATTCAAACGGTGATACAGGTCTTCGCGGAACAGGCCCTGGGCGACACGTTCATCGAGATTCTGATGGGTGGCCGCGAACACACGGACGCTCGCCGCCACCGGCGTGTGTCCACCGACGCGATAGAACTGGCCGTCGGATAACACACGCAGCAATCGCGTCTGCAATTCGGCGGGCATGTCGCCGATTTCATCGAGAAACAGGGTGCCGCCATCGGCCTGCTCGAAACGACCGCGGCGCATGGTCGCGGCCCCGGTGAAGGCACCGCGTTCGTAGCCGAATAATTCGCTTTCCAGCAAGTCTTTCGGAATCGCCGCAGTATTGATCGCGATAAACGGCCTGGCGGCGCGCGGACTATGGCGATGCAACGCGCGCGCGACCAGTTCCTTGCCGGTGCCCGATTCGCCGTTGATCAGCACCGTCGCATGCGATTGCGAGAGGCGTCCGATGGCGCGAAACACTTCCTGCATGCTCGGCGCGGAACCGAGAATTTCCGGCGCCTCGGTGGCGGCCTCTTCAACCGGTGCCTTGCGCATCGATTCGTCGAGGGCGCGGCGGATCAATTCCACCGCGTGATCGATATCGAACGGCTTCGGCAAATATTCAAACGCGCCGCCCTGAAACGCGGCGACGGCACTTTCAAGATCCGAATACGCGGTCATGATAATGATCGGCGTGGCCGGCAATTTGGCCTTTAATTGCTGCATGAAATCGAG
>JANLQC010000463.1:0-7418 GCA_031367575.1 Betaproteobacteria bacterium
AATTTGTTCATCATTCGTTACGGCAAAATTGCCACACCGGAATTGAACTCGGCGCTCGATGGCATCACCTGGCGATCCATCCAGATTGTCTGTGGTGACTTGGGCATTCCGGTCGAAGCCAGAAAACTCACGCGCGACGACGTGTACATCGCCGATGAAGCGTTCTTCACCGGCACCGCAGCCGAAGTCACGCCGATCCGCGAGCTCGACGGCCGCATCATCGGTGCCGGTTCGCGCGGCCCGATTACCGAGCGAATTCAGGCGGCGTTTTTTGATATCGTCAACGGACGCAATCCGAAGTATCACCACTGGCTCACGCCGGTCAAATAGAGGATGCGGTAATGACCAACTCCGATTTGACAATGAGTGAATTGACCTCACGCGAAATTGACGTCACGGTTGCCGATTTGCCGCTGCATTGCCCAATGCCGTCAATGAAGCTGTGGGACGCACATCCGCGCGTATTCATCGATGTCACAGAGACAGGTGAAGCGAAATGCCCCTATTGCGGAACGTTGTACAAGCTTTCCGGGCCGGTCAAATCGCACCACTAGACCGCACGGGCGCAACTCGCTGATGCGCACCCTCATCATCGCACCCTCATGGATTGGTGACGCCGTCCTTTCGCAACCGCTGCTGATGCGATTGCGTGCGGTGAATCCCGATACGCCAATCGACGTGCTCGCCCCCAAATGGGTGATGCCGGTATATCAGCGCATGGCGGAAGTGGACCAGGTGATGGAAAACCCGTTCAGCCACGGTGCGCTGCAACTCGGCGCGCGCCGAACACTCGGCCATGCATTAAAGCGCGGTGGATATCAGCGCGTGTATGTGCTGCCCAATACTTTCAAAGCCGGGCTCGTTGCATGGTTCGCGGACATACCCGAGCGCATTGGTTTTCGTGGCGAAATGCGCGGCTGGATATTGAATGACTGCCGCGATCTGGATGAAATCGCTTTGCCGACCATGGCGCAACGCTTTGCCTCACTCGCCGACCCGGCAAATCAGGCACTTTCGTTGCCATTGCCAATGCCATTGTCATTGCCAATTCCATTACCCTTGCCCAATCCGCGACTGCAGATTGATATCGATACGCGAGAAAGAACGTTGTTGCGCCTCAAGTTGAACACGGATAAGCCCATCATCGCGTTTTGCCCCGGTGCCGAATACGGCCCCGCCAAGCGCTGGCCAGCCGCGCATTTCGCGGCATTGGCGAAAGTACTTTCTGCGGCAGGCCACCAAATCTGGCTGTTCGGCGGCAACGCTGACAAGTCAGTCGCGACAGAAATTAACAATCTGGCCAATGGCGTCTGTACCGTGCTCGCCGGTGAGACACAATTGGCTGAAGCCATTGATCTAATCAGTCTCGCGCGGCAGGTCGTGACCAACGATTCAGGCCTGATGCACATCGCCTGCGCGGTGGGCGTACCGGTTGCGGCACTTTATGGCTCATCCTCGCCCGCCTTTACGCCACCGCTATCGGAACTCGCGCGCGTAATCACGCTCAAAATCGAATGCAGCCCGTGTTTCCAGCGCGTGTGCCCGCTGGGGCATTTCAAGTGCATGAATGACATGTCGCCGGAACTGGTGGCGAAGCAAGTTGCGTCGTGAGCGGCGCATAATTTCTCCCATTCAATTTGAAGGTTTGGAGTTTTTCCATGAGATCATTTTTTACAGTGCTGCTAATCCCGTTTCTTGGCATCGGCGTTGCCATGGCAGGCACGCCCGAACAGGAGACATACATCGATTCAGTGAAACAGTGGCGTGACCGCGCCGAACAGGGCTTGAGACGCGACAACGGCTGGCTCACACTTGCCGGGCGATTCCAAATGAAGCCGGGCATCAATACTTTTGGCACCGGACAAGACAACGATATCGTTTTTCCGAATGAGCTCAGCGGCACAGGGCCGGCGCGCCTCGGCACGATTGCCATCGACAATGTCGCCAAACGCGTGACACTGAAATTAGCCGAGGGCGTCAGCATGACGAGTGACGGCAAACCCTTTAGCGGCGAACGCGTGATGGGCTATTCAACCGAAAAACGCGATTGGGTATCGCTTGGCCGCATCTCGATGCACGTCATCGAACGAGAAGGCCGCTACATATTGCGCCTTGCGGACAACGAGTCGCTGGTGCGGAAAAATTTTCCGGGTCGAATCTGGTATGCGGTCAATGAAAAATTCAAGGTGGACGCAAAATTTGTTGCTTATCCGCCCGGCAAAAAACTCTCAATTGTCAACGTCATCGATGAAGTGTCGGATGAACCTTGCCCAGGCTATGTTTAATTCAAACTCAATGGCGTCAAACACAAAATGGATGTGGTCGGTGACAACGATGGCATGTTCTTTGTGATGCGCGATGGCACTGCGGGCGACACCACCTATCGGCCCTCGCGTTTCCTGTACGTCGAGAAAAAACCGAAACCAAACGAATCATTCACACTCGATTTCAACCGCGCTTACAACCCGCCGAGTGCGTTTTCGGAATTCACCACCTGCCCGTTGCCACCGGAACAGAATATCCTGAAAACGCGGATTGAGGCGGGGGAAAAATACCGGAAACTGGGGTAAGTTTTTCACGATGCGTGCCGACATTTGCGGCCCACAGGATGCGGCATCTGTTCAACGGTTCGGGGCTGCGCTTCGCTGTCCAGGGGCAGAACTCGCGGAAAAATATTGGGGCTTGGGCGTTGACCATTACCGGTTAAAAATTTGCGCGTTTCAAAATGTCACGATTGATGATTGCGCAAATCGTCCGGCGTGTCGATATCCGCGACCACGCCCGCGTCGTCAACCGGCAACAATTTGAGCCGAGCCGGATGCGCGGCCACGATGCTGCGCGCGCCTTGATCGCCTTGCAACGCCATCAATTCGGGCAGAAAATCGGCGGCAAATGCGACCGGATGGCCGCGCGCGCCGTTGAACGTCGGGATCACGATACCGGCACTGCTCGATGACCCCACGAGAATGTTGGCAATTGTTTGCGGTTGAATAAAGGGCAAATCACCGAGCGCAATCAACCAGCCGCCTGCGTCTCGACAGGCGCGCACACCGGCGGCAATGCTGGTGCCCATGCCTTCTTTGGCAAGTGTGTTCACCACTACCTGACAGCCGCAATTTTCAAGTACGCGCTTGAGCGCCTCATCTGCACCGATGACCGCGACCACTTTTCCCGCACCCGCAAGCAGATTCTGGGCGGCTGCTTCGACTACGTATCTTCCATCTTCAAGCCGCGCCAATAGTTTTTGAGAACCGGTGGATTCTCCCGCTCCAAACCGCCGCGAGAAACCGGCGGCAAGCAGAATGGCCGTCATCGATTCACTCGCCGCCGCAATGGATTACGCGGCGCAAACCGCCACCGAACCCGCGCGCGCCAACACGACGCCGTTTCGCGCCGCCACCAATTCGGCAAGAATCGCGATGGCAATTTCCGGCGGAGTGCGACTGCCGATGGCCAGCCCCACCGGTCCATGCAGCTTTGCGACATGGCCGTCGGTCAGGCCGAACTCGATCGTTTCGCGCAGGCGCTTGCGGCGTTCATCCGAGGTTTTTTTCGAGCCGACGGCACCAATATAAAACGCCTCGGTCTTTAGTGCTTCCATCAACGCCATGTCGTCCAGTTTCGGATCATGCGACACGGTTACGATTACCGTGTGCGCGTCCGGATTGAATGCAATCACGGCGTCGTCGGGCATGCCATCAACAAAAGTACTCCCCGCCGCCCGCCACGCGGTGCGGTATTCCTCACGCGGGTCGCACACGAACACCTGAAAATCGAGCGTCGCCGCAACTTCGGCCAAATAGCGTGCGATTTCCGACGCGCCGATTATCAGCATGCGCCAGCGCGGACCATGGATGCAGGTGAATTCGCGGTCATTGCGCGCGGTTTCATCGGTCGGTACCGCAGGCCGGTAAGACCACGCGCCACTGTCCAAGTTAACCACGCGCGCAAAAACTTCGCCGCCTGAAATTTTTGCAAACAACGCATCCAGACGTGCAACATCGAGTGCGGATTCGATCACCACTTCCAGTTGTCCGCCGCAGGGCAAGCCAAAACGGCGCGCCTCTTCAGTGCTGACGCCGTAACTTTCCAATATCGGCTTGGCACCGATGAATTGTTCGCGTCGCGCGACCAGGTCATCCTCAATGCAACCACCGGAAACGGAGCCCACCACAATGCCGTCATCGCGCATCGCCATCAATGAACCGGGTGGTCGCGGGCTGGCACCGAATGTTTGCGTGACGGTCACCAGCCATACGCGGCGACCGGATTCGAGCCAATCTCGGGAATGATTGAGGACTTCAAGGTCGAGCGATTGCATGATG
Organism: Betaproteobacteria bacterium; assembly: GCA_031367575.1. Classification (GTDB taxonomy): domain Bacteria; phylum Pseudomonadota; class Gammaproteobacteria; order Burkholderiales; family Usitatibacteraceae; genus UKL13-2. The sequence continues at coordinate 4,326 of JANLQC010000463.1, forward strand.
TTTAGCGCGGTGCCGAACCGACCGCCGTGGCCGATGTCATGGATGATTGCATCGGCACCGATTTCGCCTCACTGCGCGTGTCCAATTTGAACAAGTCGAACACCGCATTTCGATAATCATCGAAAAAATTGGCCGTCAGGTTGTGATGAGATCCGCCTTCGGCGCGCAGAAATCGCTTGGGTGCCCTGGCGGCGGCAAACAATCGCTCGCCCATCGAAAATGGCACAATTTCATCGGCGGTTCCATGCGCAACCAGTACCGGGATCGTCACTTCATTGATACGGTCAATATTGTTGAAGCGCTGTGTCACCAGAAATCCCAGCGGCAAAAATCCCCAGCGGGTTTCCTTGATCATGTCCGGCACTGACGTAAATGAACCCTCCAAGATCAGGCCGTCCGCGTCCGGATATTTTATGGCCAGATGGGTGGCCATCGCGCCACCCAGCGAGTGCCCAAAAATGAAGCGCTTCGATGAAGGCGACATATTCGCCAGATAGGTCCATGCGGCTTCTGCGTCCTCATTGGCGCGTTGCTCGCTATTGACGCCATCGAGCGCAACGCTTTTGCCAAAGCCGCGATAGTCGATCGCCAGCACCGAAAATCCCATGCGATTCCAACGCGGAATTCGCGTCACGCTACCGCTCAAATTCCAGCGCGCACCATGCAAGTACAGCAGTACCGGCGCACTTGCATCGGTTACGGGAGACCACCATGCATGCAATCTTTCACCGCGCGTGCCGACCGCAATCCAGTGCTCGTGAAACTCCGGCGGTGGCCCGCGATAGCCGCGCCATTCTCCCTGCACCGGATTAAATATCCACTCGCCTTGTTTGGATTCAAGGTAGGCGCATCCGGCAAAAAAAAACAACAAGCCCATCGCAGCAAGCGTGCGAAGCGTTGGGGAAATGAAGAAACGGCGGTTCATAGTGCGCTAGTGTAATTCATGGTCACTGGAATGCTCAATGTGCCACGTCAACGTGCGCCCCGCCCCAGTTGTTGCGCAACTTTTTCAAACGCGAGTCTCTATCACTGGTGCGGCGTTCAAGGCACTTTGGTCTGGAGAACCGCACCCATGCTCGTGTTTTGCTGTGTTGTGCTACGGCATTCTGTTTCGCCGCGCTCGCAGTCGATGGAGATCGCTGATGGATCGCAGGTTCATCCCATCGATTTACAACCCGGCCTGCAAAGAAACAAAAAATTGTTTCTGAAAGTGGGGCCGAATGGGTTTTCAATACGCGTAAATGCGTCCAGACTGCGTATGGCCCATGAAAGCGCATTGTCCCCATTTACCGCAAAACACTGGATAACAGCGCAGAATCGCGCGCAAAACCCGTCAACAAACTCTTAACGATAGTCGCCTCCCACCTCGCGAATCGAGCCAACGGCGATTTGCGCCGCGCCCGATTGATCATTTGGAAAATCATGCCTGGACTTTTTCTGCGTTTTTTGGCCCTTACGTTGTTGGCGATTTTGCCTCTGACCGCGAGCGCCGAAAATTTGGTCACGGTCAAGAATTCGACACTACAGAACTTCCCGGGAGCGCCGGAATTCCTGTTTGTCGCGTCCGGCCAAACCATCATCGTTCAGCAAAATCAGCTTTGGCAGCTAAACGAGGCGCGGAAGGATTGGCTTTTGACCGCGTGGCGCCCGCCGGGACAAATTCACGGAGCAATCACCAGTGGACAGCGCCCGTATTTATTGATTGAAACCAAACCGGGGCAAGGAGTCGATCGGGTTGAGCGCTATCCGGATGCCACCGCCCCCGCTGCAGCGCGGTTGCCGTCGCTCGTCGTGCCGCTCACTTACGCGCATGGAGCGGTTCTCGGCAGCACCTTGTATGTCATCGGCGCGGCGGCAGATGGAAAAAAATTCTGGCTGTCCATTGATCCCGGTGCCCCGGCACCCGTGTGGAATCACCTTCTTCCATGGCCCGACATGCCGGCGAGCGTCACGTCTCTGGTTGCGCAAGACGCCTCGCTCCTGCTCACGGCGACCGTATCGGGATCTGACAAAGAAAAAGGCAAGGGCGATCAATTCTGGAGATGGACGCCGTCAGGTGGCTGGAGCCAATTGGCGTCATTGCCCGGTTCAGTCGTCGAGGGGGCGGCGCGCGCCATCGGTCAAGCACATTTGCTTTACCTCATTCGTGCGAACCCGAACGGGGAATCTTCCGGCGGCACGCGGCTGATCACCTATCACACCATTACGAACGCATTCTCCATGCAGGGCGAAAAAATCGTCGGCGACGCAGTGCGCGGCGCGGGGATGGGCAACGGCATGGTCTGGGAGATTTCGGCGCAAACACCGGCCGGTGCGGCGCGCCACACAGCATTCCATGTCGCCGAGATAGAGGAAGGCAAACTGCTGCTCCGCCCGCTAGACTGGGCGATGATTATCTTGTATCTGGTCGCGATCGCCGGCATCGGTGCTTACTGTTACTGGCGTGAAGAAAAGCAATCGACCTCCGAGTTTTTTGTTGGCAACCGGACGATCCCATTTTGGGCCGCTGCGGTGAGTCTGTACGTCACCAGTACCAGTTCCATTGGCTATATCGCCACCACGGCGAAGGCCTTTGCCACCAACTGGCAATACCTGATGGGAAATATCATCGGCGTACTGGGTCTCATATTTGTGGCGATCTGGATCGTGCCGATGTTGCGTCGCTTGAAACTGGTTTCCGTTTTCGATTATCTGGAGCAACGCTTTCATCCGTCGGTTCGCATGATGGCAAGCGCCATGTGCATCGTCTTGCACCTTGGCGGACGGATGAGCATCATCCTTTTTCTACCGTCACTGGCGATTGCCACCATTACCGGTTTTGACATGGTTTGGAGCATCCTGATCATGGGGGTGGTGACGATTGGCTATACAGCGCTGGGCGGCATGCGCGCGGTGATCTGGACGGATTTCTTGCAATTGTTCGTCAAGGTTGGCGGGCTGGTATTTGCGCTGATATTCATACTTTACAAACTCGATGGCGGTGTTGGGGAGCTTGTGGCCACGGCGGACGCAGCGGGCAAGATGAAAATGCTCGACTGGAGCTTTGACATTACCAAGGCGACCGTTTGGGGTTTCATTTTTGTTGTGCTGATG
>JANLQC010000477.1:0-1646 GCA_031367575.1 Betaproteobacteria bacterium
GGCCTCGTCACCGATTATGCGGGTGAAGAAAAATTCATGGATCGCGGCAGCATTGTCACCGCAACGCCAAAGGTATTTCCGGCGCTGTTCAATATTGTGCAAGCGCATTACAAAGTCTGATCGACAATCGGGCAGATCATGCATCGCATCGTAATAGCCGGTGGCGGTGCCGGCGGGCTTGAACTGGCGACGCGGCTGGGCGATACGCTTGGAAAATCGGGCAAGGCCTCGATCACCCTGATCGACCGCAGCCGCACCCATTTGTGGAAGCCGCTGTTGCACGAAGTCGCGGCCGGCAGCATGAACATTCATGCCCATCAACTCGATTATCTCGCGCAGGCGCGCTGGCATCATTTTTCGTTTGCCCTCGGCGCGCTCGATGGGCTCAATCGCACCGCGGGTGAAGTCAAGGTGGCTGCCGTGCGTGAAGAGGATGGCATCGATGTATTGCCGCCGCGCCGTATCGCCTACGACAGCCTCGTCATCGCCATCGGCAGCCAATGCAATGATTTCGGCACGCCCGGCGTCAAGGAGCATGCGTTCACGCTCGATAGCGCGTGGGAGGCGAATCTGTTTCACCGTCGTTTGGTGAACGCCTGTTTTCGCGCCAACTATGCGGCCGACGGACGCGTGCTGAATATCAATATTGTGGGTGCCGGTGCGACCGGTGTCGAGCTGGCGGCGGAATTGCACAACACCACACGCGTGCTGACCGCCTATGGGCTCGATCAATTCGATTGTGAAACGCAAATCCGCATTCACATCATCGAAGCCGGGCCGCGCATTCTGGCGGGCCTTCCCGATTACATTGCCGACGCGACGCTTGAAACCCTGCGCGCGTTGAATGTCGCGGTACTTTGCAACGAGCGTGTGGTGGCAATTGAAAACGACAAGGTACTGACCGCCAGTGGCAAAAGTTTGCCCGCCGATTTCACCATTTGGGCGGCCGGCATCAAATGCGCGGACATATTGCGCGATCTCGATGGCCTGGAAAGCAATCGATTGAACCAACTGGTGGTGCAGGCCACGCTGCAAACCACGCGCGACGAAAATGTTTTCGCGTTGGGTGATTGCGCGGCATGCAACTGGACCGAAGGCCGCGCCGTGCCACCGCGCGCGCAATCGGCGCATCAACAGGCGAGCCATTTGGTGAAGACCATTAAACGGCGAATCAACGGCAAACCGCCAACCGATTTTCACTACCGCGATTTCGGCTCGCTGGTCTCGCTCGGCAATTATCAATCGGTGGGAACGCTGATGGGTTTTGTGTCCAAAGGCAGCGTGCGTGTTGAGGGCATCGTCGCCAAGCTATTTTATATTTCGCTCTACAAATTGCACCTGTGGTCGCTGCACGGTTTTTGGCGCATGGCGCTCGATACGCTGGCGCGCATGATCAAGCGCCAGACCGAACCGCGCGTCAAATTGCATTGATGCGCCAATGAACGATAAAGCCGCCAGCAATCACACCCCGATGATGCAGCAGTACCTGCGCATCAAATCAGAATATCCCGACACATTGGTGCTGTATCGCATGGGCGATTTTTACTAGCTGTTTTTCGATGACGCCGTGAAAGCCGCGAAGTTGCTCGATATCACTCTCACCACGCGCGGCCAATCGGCGGGCACGCCGATCAAGATGGCGGGCG
>JANLQC010000480.1:0-5974 GCA_031367575.1 Betaproteobacteria bacterium
GTGCGGCGGCGTGGACGGCCGATATCCCGATCCGCACCGCGCAGGCTTGGGGGATCAACGTTCCGCTGCATCGCGACAAACAGGGCCACACCCATCCCGATGCCATGTTCATGGGACGCGCCGACTACGTTCAACTGCGCAGTCAAGTGGCGGCGCGGGTGAACGAAAAGGGTACCTACACCGACCAGGCGATGGCATGGGTGAATGGCTTCTCATCGCGCTGGGCACAGCGAACCCTGCGTTTTCAAACCGCGCTCGCGTTGAAGTTCGATGAAAATCTTGGGCCGACTGCGGGGCAACTGCGCGCGAATCCGCCGACCGATCCCAAGATTCAACCGCTCTGGAAAGAGTACCTCGACGCGCTCGCCGCCTATCGCGCGCAGACCGAGGCGATGGCGAGTCTTGCCAGCCTGCCGAACCGGCAGCAGACGGATCAAACCATCGATCGTGTGTTGCGCGCGACGGAAGCGTTGAGGAAAGCCAGAACGTAGTCAAGCGAAAACTCGCCACTGTGGAGGGATCGCGCGGCGCGCCAACCATCCCCCAAATATCCAGCATTGGCGCGGCGTTTCGACCCTAAACGGCCGGAACACCTCGCCAATGCTTGAGTTTGATGTTCTGCTGCGGGGCAATTGAGCGCCTGCCGCATCGTCGGCGATGGACTGTTCGGGCGCTTGGGCTACAATCTGCGCAACAAAAAATTCCTGGGGGGCTCGGCATGCGAACGTTGAAATTCCGCTCGACAACCTTTGTACTGCTGCTCGCGGCAACACTTGCGAGCGCGCAAGTGGACACGCCCGCGCCAACCGACCCTACCGCGCCGCACACGCCGACGACGCAAGCGGCCACACCCGCACCGGCACCCACACCGCCGCCCGCCCCCGAAAAAGTCGATATCACCGATGCAACGCTGCTCGCGTTGCCGAAACTTTCTGAATCGCAAGTACGGGAATTGATCAGCGACGTGGCGATGCAATATCGGTTGACCACCGGCTTTCGCGCCGTTGATCCGGCCATTGCCAATCTCGCGATTCCGGGCGGCGTGACCCTCGTGTCGACGTTTACGCGCGGCATGGGTGCGACCTCCGAGACCGTCGCGATCGGCTATATTTTCCCGCCGCGCCGCTTGCCGCAACTGTGGGTCGCGGCATGGGCAGGCGAGGTGCAATCACGCGCGCCGTGGCCACCGCTTGCGCAAGGTGCGATGGGAGAATTTGCCAAAGTGGTGCAATCGCTTTTGTCCGAACGCAACCGCGTTTTGTCGCGGCTTGCCTTAAACGAGCTCGAATCAAAAACATTGAGCCTGAGTTACGTCGATGCCGAAGCCGCGTTGTTTGCGTTGCGCGCAATGGGTTTTGCTGCCATCACCGATTCCGAATCATTGTCGGTCGATGACTCTTACAAAGGCAATGAAACCTATGCTGCGGCCGACGCGGCTCTCGCCGCCTCGGCACCTGTCGCTGCGGTCGCACCGGTTGCGCCGGTCACGCCAAACGCCGCATTGCAAGGCTTGCCGCCTGAGGAAATGAAACGGCTGTTGCCGCGCTTTCCCGCCATCCGCAATCTTCCGACCAATATCAATTTCGACCGCCTGCCCTTGATCGTGCGCCTGCCCGCGACTGAAGCCCGCAACATGGGTTTGGTCGGCGCAGTCGAAGGCACCGCTACAGCAACCGCGCAGCGCGATGCGTTGGGCCTAACGGTGGTGCCGCAGGCGGCGTCGCAGTTGAACGAAACCGTGACCGGCGGTGCCTCGCAATTGCTGGTGCTCTATCACCCCGGCTATCCGGAGCAATTTCAAAAGGTCAAACGCATCGTCACCGACACCATCGATCTGCCCGCGCGGCAAGTTTTCGTTGAAGGCTTGGTGCTGGAAATATCCAGCGAAGCATTGAAAGAACTCGGCGTCAAATGGGATTTGAAAAAAGGCTCCCAGACTTTTTCGCTCGGCACGTTGACCACGCCAGGTCCCGGCGATACCGCGCTGTCGTTCATCCGCGACGGCCTGAACATCAGTCCCTCGCAGATGATGGCGCGCATCAATGCGCTGGTGCAAACCAACAAGGCCGAAGTGCTCTCACGGCCATCGGTATTGACGCTCGACAACCGTCAGGCGACGATCCGCGTCGGTACCGACATTCCGATTGCCACCAGCAAGGATGCATCGTCGGCAGGCTCCGGCTCGGCGCGCGTCGCGTTTTCGTTTCAATATTTGCCGACCGGCATTTTGCTCAATGTGCGACCGCGCATCTCGGAAGACGGCAGCGAGATCAGCATGCAGATCGACGCGACCGTTTCGGCGACGGTGCCAAATCAGGATCTGCGGGTGCTCGACCCGACCACCAAAGTGGTACTGGCCTCCGCGCCGACCATCTCGACCCGGCGCGTGCAAACCTACGCGCGCATCCGCGATAACACGCCGCTGATCATCGGTGGGCTGGTGAGCCGCGATCAGATTTCGGGCTCCGACAAAGTACCATTGGCGGGTGAGATTCCTTTCTTCGGAAAATTGTTCGGCCATGAAAACTCGCAGGATCGCAAGCGCGAAGTCATTATCGTATTGACGCCGTCGGTGGTCACCGAAAATATCCGCTCGACCAAGGCGCAATACCCGCGCGACGACGATAAATTCGACTTGACCGACACCGCCCTCTTCAAGGAACACTATCGGCTGCGCGCGGAAGATCTGATCGACAGTTCCTACTTCCGTTTCAACCGCCGCTTCCTCGCTTACCGCGACATCGCCAACAAAGTCATCGACCGCGATCCTTCACAATCGAATCGCGCGCCGTTTTCATTGTTCGGCGGCCAGCGGGTACCGGGCGAGTTTATTTTTGTCACCGGCATGATGTACAAAATGCTCGATCGGACGGACGCGCACGAGCCGATCAATCTGGACAATATCGTCACCTTCGAGCGGGTTGCCACCGGCAATGCCAGCGAACAACGGCCGATCAAACTGAAGACCTTGATGGCGCGCTACGGCGACGGGAAGGATTATGAAAGCTTCTTCGCAAAGAATCGCGGCAAAGCACTCGCACTGACTTATTTCCTGTCGCGCAATTCAAACCGCGCCGAGGATATGTTCGTTGAACCGGTGCCAAAGGTGAGCCTCATCGATTGCGCAAACCGCGAAGACTGGCGGCGCATCCTGTGGGAAATGAATCAACCGACCGGCCCGGTGCCGCAATTTACCGTGCTGATCCACGACCGAAGCGATTTACGCCGCCTGCAATTGGCGTTCGCGACACAGAACACGATCCTGAATAACGGCGGCACGGCGGCGACCGTATTCGACAAATGGCTGCCCGGCCGCATGCTGCATTTGCAGGAAGTCTCGCCGAAATGGGAACGCACACTGCTGGCACCGATCGCGCAATACTTCTTCATCGGCGAACACTTCCTGCGCTATTTCATGCAGGAGCACGAACAGGCGATCACCAATCTGGACCGCGCGTTACGGCGCCCGGATAACAAGGTGTTGGTGGAGGGGTTGACGTTGCCGCAGTAGACCGTGTTCACGGCAGTTGCGCGGCAGGGCCGAACCGGCAATCCGGCGTTTTCATTGCGGTTGTTCATGGCGCCCAGCGGCGCGCGTTTTTCGCGGCGCGGCGTGCTGTTTCCCTCACACAATTCCGTAATTGAGCATGTAAATTAAAGGGTAACCCAATATCCATCATTAGTGAATTTCGGCTATAATGGATAATATGTTACCCGTTAATATTTCCTCGCCTCAAGCGATACTGCACCGGATCGCCGCGAACGCGCGGGCAATGCGCGTTGCGGCGGACTGGTCGCGCAAAACACTTTCCAGCCGTTCCGGCGTCCCTGAAAGCACCATCAAGCGCTTCGAGCTCACCGGAAATATCGGCCTCAAACCACTGATTCAGATTTCGCTGGCACTCGATGCGGCCGAGGAATTCTCGCGGCTCTTTCCGGCCAAACAGATTGTTTCAATCGACGAAGTCCTCGCACCCAAACGGCAACGCGGACGCCAATGAAGCATGTACTCGAATTGGAAGTGACGTGCGATGGTCGCCGCGTCGGTAGACTCGCGCAAGGTGAGCGCGGCAAGATTTTTTTTCAGTACGACCACGCCTGGCTCGAGCAGGGATTCAGCTTGGCGCCCGGAATGATGGCCTTCGATGCATCAGCGCAACCGGCGCGCGCGCCGCTATTCGAGCAATTGCATGGTGTGTTCAATGATTCGCTTCCCGATGGTTGGGGCATGCTGCTGATGGATCGCGTCTTTCGCGCGAAAGTGGGCTGGGCGCGGGGCGAGATTACACCAATGGATCGGCTTGCGTATCTTGGCGCGCGCGGGATGGGCGCGCTTGAATATCGCCCTGCAACATGGCCGGAATTGCCTGAAGACGAAGTGGATCTTGCCGCCCTTGCAGCCGACGCTCACGCACAACTTGCCGGCAGCGAAAGCGAAGTGCTCACCCAATTGCGCATTCTCGGCGGCTCACCGGGTGGCGCGCGCCCAAAAGTGACGATTGCGCGATCCACCGGCAAGGGAGACGACAAAGAATGCCGATCCGGTTTCGCGGATTTGCCGAAGGGTTATGCGCACTGGCTCGTGAAATTCCGGTCATTGAACGACGCAATCGACATGGGGCGTGTCGAGCGCGCCTATGCGGACATGGCGAAAACCGCCGGCATCATGATGGAAAAAACCGATCTGATCGAGGCAAAGGTTGGGGGGAAATCAGAAGCATTTTTCGCGACGCGGCGGTTTGATCGAATCGGGGCGAACAAGCGCGCCGTGCTGAGCCTCGCGGGCTACCTTTATGCCGATCACCGCGCGCCGAGCGTGGACTACGACCAACTGCTCGCTGCAACGATGAAAATAACGCAGGATTTTGCCGAGGTTCGGCACGCCTTTCGACAGGCGGTGTTCAATGTGCTTGCCCACAACAAAGACGATCACGCGAAAAATTTTGCTTTCGTCTTCGATGTACCCGATCGACGTTGGCACCTCTCGCCTGCTTATGACTTGACGTTCAGCCATGGCATGGCGGGCGAACACATTTCCTCGATCGCGGGCAAGGGAAATCCCGCCCGCAAAGACCTTTTGCGACTCGCCCATGACCACGCGATCGGTGACGCCGATGTCATTATTGATGAAGTACGTTCGGCCATCGCGTCATGGCGAAAACGGGCGAAGCACTGGGGCGTCAATGAACGCACGAGCAATAAGGTGGAAAAGGCGATGCGCGAGATTGATCGGCGGTTTTGATTCGATTTCCATTTCATTAAGGCAGTAATTATTGTCATTCCCGCGAAAGCGGGAATCCATGTTTGGCAGAGTAGAAAATGGATTCCCGCTTTCGCGGGAATGACAGCATTTACTGTTGTAATGATCGGGAATTGGAATGACTTGATCGGCGGCGGTGAGAATACCGACTGCTGCGGATTCGCACAAAACAAGCAAATCAGGTTGCCCACAGGCTTAACAAACTGATCCATTCGCGTCCTGCCTTATGGTTGTTGCAGGGCAAGCGAAATGTCATGCCCTGTTCTGCCCCCCCGCATAATCTGCCGCTCGCCGATGAGTTTCGTTATTTGCAGGGCGAGGATCCGCTCCGCGACGCGATCGGCGCAGTGATCGATGGCATTGAGAAAATCTCGAACATTGCCCGGTTGACCGAGTGGGTGTGCGGCCCCCTGCGGTTGCTTATTCCCCACGAGAAAACGCTTCTCGGATTTGGGCACGCCAGTCGCGTTTGTTTCATCAAGCTTCAGCCCGTCGTCCGAGACGATGCAAAAATGGCGGCGCGTTTTATCAATTTGAAATCAGTTTCCACGAATAGGTTGCCGCAATTGCCGTCTCCACCGGTAACACGCCCACACCGACGCCAATGTTCGCGCCGAACCCCACCGGCAATAAACTCTGGCCGAATGACACATCAACGCCGCCACCGACCACCTTCAACGCAGGTGGCCCGCCCGAAACGCCGATGCCCCAGCC
>JANLQC010000502.1:0-3181 GCA_031367575.1 Betaproteobacteria bacterium
CCGCCGATACCATTGTCAATGCGCCGATCGCGTTTGTCCCGCAAGTGGCACCAACGGTTCGCAGCGTTCACGGCGCGGCGGCGCAAGGTGGCCGACCCCCAGAGCGCGCATTCGAACGTCGGGTGGTGGCCCGCACCGCGCCCGCACCGGCACACGCCGGATTCGCGGCCCAACAACCGCAGTTGAGCGCACAGCCAGGCCGGCCGCTCGATACCAACGCACGTCGCGAATTAAAGCCGGTTGCCGCCGCACCCACTCCTGTAGTCAATGTTGTGGTTCCGGCAGCGGTCGCGCCGCCGACAGCATTGCCTCCGCGTGTTGCGCTACCCGGTGGAAATAATGGAAATGCCGGAAACGATAACGGTCGCGGCAAAGCGGAAAATCGCCGGGGCGACAATGCCGGTGCGCCGAATCCTGCCTCCATCGCGCCACAGACAACGCCGATTGCACCGGTCGGGGCAGCGCCAGAACAGCGGGGACGACCCGACCAACGCGGTCGCGGAGAGCCGCGCGGGCAGGCTTCGACGCCACCAATGCCAACGCCGCAAAGCGCGCCGCCACCGCCTGCAACACCAGCGCCGGACGCACGCGGCCGGGGTGAACCTCGCGGACAACGTGAGCAACCGGTCGCGCCGCCTCCTGCGGTTCCGCAAGCCGCTCCACAAGCCGTTCCGCAAGCCGCGCCCCCTGCGCCTGTCGCGCCGGAACAACGTGCGAGACCTGATCAACGTGGACGGGGCGATCCAAACGGCCAGACCGCACCACCACTTCCACCGCCGGTAGCCACAGCACCGCCCGGACCACCGGAACCACGCGGCAAAGCCGAGCGCCGTCAGGCGGTACCCGTTGCGCCACCAGTGGCGGCGGATGGCAAACGCGCACCGTCTGACGAGGCGCGCAACAAGGATCCCAAGCCAGTCGGCGAAAAATCGAAAGACAACAAAAAAGACGGCAATGATCAGAAGGACGAAGACGAAGGCAACAAAGGGGAAGGCCGCAAACCCAAGAAGTAGCCCGTCAAATTTTTGTCGCAATAGATACAAGTTTTCTAAACGTTGCCATTTGGAAGGTTTCGCGCAATTCCGCGCGCAGTGGTAGTTCAATTCCTTGAAAGAGTCAAAATGAAATATTCGATATTGTTGGTATCCGTACTGTCAGTGATGGCCCTAAACGCATGTGAACGCGCGACGGTGGTGGTGCCCGCGAACACCGTGAACGTACCGGTTCCCGGTCCTGCCGGGCCGCAAGGTGCAACCGGTGCTACCGCCGAAAAAGGTGCTACCGGTGCCACCGGTGCCGCAGGTGCGACGGGTGCGGAAGGTGTCGCAGGCGCCGAGGGTGCCAAGGGCGACAAAGGCAAAACCGGCGGCGATACGGTCGTCATTGTTCCCGTACCGGAACCGCGCCGCTAGTCTAGTGCTTGGCAATTTCAGGAACATAAAAACGCGTCTTCTTGCGCCATACGGCGTCGCCAATCCTCGTGATAGTCAACGTTGTCACGGCGGTTTGCTTCTGGTCTGGCCCAAAAATCCATCGTTTTTATTTGTTCCAGAAATTGCCAGGCACGACACTAGCATTGGCGCGGCTTTCGGGGCGATAACGCCCGAAACGCCGCGCCAGTTATGGATGATAATATTTGGCGACGGGTTGTCTACTTCGGCCGCGGTCGCGAAAGCACCGGCTGCGCCGCCTGCAATCGGCCGGCGCGCAAGTCCGCAACCGCTTTCACCACGGCGCGCGCAACATTGCGCGCCTCTTCCTGCACCGGTTCATCCTGATCGAGTGCCTCGTGGCTGGTCGCATAGGGTTGGTAGTAACCGATGTAGCGATCCAGTCGCGCCTGTGCGCCGGCATCGATGAATCCCATCCAGTCGAGCCAATCCGAGAGTGCGCGACGCGAGCCTTCAATGCCGGCGACGTCGCCGTGCACGATCAGTCCGTAGGCGCGCCCGGCCAGATGTTGCGGGTAATCCCATCCGGCCATTTCGAGGTCTTTTGCCAGAGCGGCTTTTTTTCCACCGGTCGCCGTCGGGTCGGCATTGCCGCCATCGGCGCAGACCAGTCGATCGATCATCAGCTTCAGCGGGCTCGGGCTTTGGTACCAGTACACCGGCGTGACGATGATCACGGCATGGGCCGCCGTCCAGCGCTCGTAGATTTCCGCCATCCAGTCGTTGGTCTGGTTGAGCGCATGATTGGGATAGCAACTGCACGGCCAATGGCACAACGGCATCGCGGTCGATGCGCAGCCTTTGCACGGAAAAATGTTTCGGCCGTATTCGGACGTGAGCAAGCTCAAGTCGAGTACGTCCGGAAAAATATCGGCCACCACAAGAATTTCGCGGGCGAGTTGCAACAGCCGGAATGACTTTGACATCTCGCCGGGACAGGTGCCGTCATTGCGCGCCGAACCGCAGATGAGCAACACCCGGGATGCGCGCGCCGGATCGGCCCAGCGCAACTGCGCGTCGTCGATGCGTTTTTTCGTTGCCACCCATTCGGTCGAGAGATCGTAATCCGGATCGTGATATCCGGCCCCGGCCTTTTGCGTGAACGGTGCCTTGCGTCCTTCGATGTAGGCGTGCCATGCGATCTCCTCAAGCCGAGCAATCGATTGATCCTCGGAACCGAAAGCCGGATCCAGAAAGGCTGCGCGAAACCGCGCCGAGAACTCATTGCGTACAAGTGCGGCGGGGGCCTGGCCCATGCGAATTTCTATCACAGTCAACTCCTTTGGTTATCAGGCAATGGCGTTGGAAACGTCCCGACCGGACAAGGTGACAACTTGCCTTGCGACGCACGGCGAACCGCATTCACAACGCCGTCTTGCGCCAATGCAGGATACTTGTGTCGATGAACGCAACGCTAAACAACCGATGCCGAATCGTCTGTTCGCTATCGTACAAAGCGCAAGGTTGAAGGACTGCAGTCGCTGTTGTCGATCAACACCTGCAAAGCCCGGCGTGCCATTTCAGCGCGATTTGGATAAGTTTCGTACTGACGACAAATGGGGCGGTCATCCTACAAGTCACAATGAATTCGCAATCCATAATTTCATCAGCCCCACTTATGGAATGAATATGGCCCTGTCAAATATTGCAACGATTGGTGAATCTGAACGTGTAATGGTCTCGGCAGGCCTTCTTCCCGACGTGCCGCACTCACACGCCAGCGCCGTATC
>JANLQC010000516.1:0-4116 GCA_031367575.1 Betaproteobacteria bacterium
AAATAGGTGGCGGCGGAATCGGCCACGCCGAAACGCGCAACGAGTTTTTTGATCAGCGCATCACCGTAACGATCTTCGTGCAACACTTTTGGCAATTGCGCGGCCAATGGTGCGGCGCAATCCTCGGCCGCAACCGGGCGCATATCGGCGCGGCTCAGTTTGCGCGTGCCGGTCATCGCCAGCAAAAATGGATACGGCAACGCCGGCGTGCGTGAGCGGCTGCGTTCGCGATAGAAGCGCGCCAGCATGCGCTGATCAACCGGATTGCCGGGCGGCATCGCCAGCGCGGCTACGACCGCACTCATTACATTTGCGGCGTCGGCGCGCGGCACCAGATCGATGGTCGGTTGTTCAATCTCGAAGTCCGCGAGTCCCGACCACAACAATTCGGGGGCCTTGCTCTCGGTGATGTCGATATGGATCACCGGCATGTGGCGGCCAATGGCTTCGGCCACCACCCGCGCAGTGCCGCCGCGTCCGCGACCGGCATCGCCATCCCAGATCGCGATCAGGATGTCGGATTGATCGAGCACCACCCGCCCTACCGCTTCGTAGGCGGCGTCGGCCTCATCGCGCTTACCATTTAGCGCAAAAATTGAGGTCGTGCGGGACAGCAGTTGTTGATAATTTTGCCGATCCGTTCCGTCGGCAAAATCATTCGCGTATTCGTTACGCTCAAAGGGCAGGCAGGCATCGAGTTGCCAGCCCGCCGACAGCGCGGCGTCAGCGGCAATCGTGTCGGCACCGTTGGCAAGTGCGGTGACGAGACGCATCTTTGGCACCGTGCTGGCGAAGTGCATGGCGTGTTGTGTGGCGACCGCGTCCGCCGATTGGCGCACGCGCGACAGGAGTGCGGCGATGGTCGCGCGTAGCGTCTGCAAATCCACATTCTGCAATCGTGCCAGGCGGTGACCGGTGACCCCGACGGCGAGGCAGAGATCGGGCCGAAGGCCGGAGCCGTTTGTGGCAAGCGCAACCGAATCGTGGGTCATCAACAAGTTTAGTCGAGATACCTGACCGTGACCGACGGCACGCCACCGGTCAACACGGCATGCAGCGCCGAATATTCCGGCACTTCCACCCAGGTCGAGGTGTCCTTGGTCAATGGTTCGGAGGCGACGATGATCGAGTCCGCATTTTCCGCGCCGCCGGTCATCTGCCATTCCTCGCCGTCGAGGCCGTCGTGCAGGCCGTAGTCACGACCCAGCGTGTACCAGAGCGAGAGAAAATTGAGATTGGCTTCGTGGACTTTTGCGGGATCGTCGGTCGCATAGCAACCGAAATCGAAGCAGTAACGCACGGCGGCAAGCTGGCTGCCGTCGGTCATGAACAGATTGACCGAGGACGACAACGCGATACCGAGCTGCGCACGCGCGGCGCGAATGGTGGCGAGCGCGGATTCGATGGCGGCCAGCAATTGTTCGCGCGTGGGCCGGCGAAACGGGTCGGGCAATGCCGAGACAATCAGCGCATAAATCCATTCGCTGTCGGTGGTGCCGCGAATGTGCGGCAGAAACTTCGGATTGATTTGGGTCGCAAGCAAGGGCTTCATTTCCGCCATGCGCGCGAGATCGCCGTTGTGCGCCATGGTGAGCGGCACGCCGGGGAATTGAAATGGGTGAACATTTTGCAGCGAGATATCGACCGTGGTGCTGTACGCCACGCCGCGTACATGCCCGAGCACGCAGGTTGCGCGGATTTTTTCGGCAAGATTTTTCAGGTTGCGGTCGAATACCGGGAGTGAAGAAGAGCCGTAACTGAACGGCGCATCTGGCGCATGCGTGTGCGGATCCCACGCGCGCAGGCCGAAGCCGGCCAGGTTCAGCATGTGCAACATCTTTGGCATATAGCTCTGCCGCACCAGTGCCGAATCGGGCTGGTAGAGCAGGTGATCCAGCAGGACGGGTTGGCCTAGATAAAGGAGCGCGCGGCACATGATTTTGTTGATCCGAAAAACAGATTGTAGTTTGTAGGATGGGTGGAGCGTAGCGATACCCATCGGGAGCGTCACACACACAAGATAGGTATCGCTGCGCTCCACCCATCTTACGACTTGCCCCCCTGACCTGGACGGGGGAAAGGCGTTGCAGGAATTCAGCCTGCGTGTAAACTTTCATGCATCGTGCTCATACGCAATGTTTTATCGTTGCACTACACATTGGCATTGTGACATCCCCCCATGAACCCCGGCAACCCACTCGATGATTTTCGCGCGACCGCCATTTGTCACGGTCTCGATGACGTTGCCGCCGCGCAATTGTTCACGATGGCGGAACCGGTGTCGTATTTATCGGGCAGCCGATTGGTGCAGCAAGGCGAGACGGCGCGTGGTGCCTACGTATTGCGAAAGGGCAAGGTTGAGGCGCGCGTGTCGTTGTCCGGTGGCGGCGAGAAAGCGGTGGCGGTACTCGGCGCGGGAAGCATGTTCGGCGAGATGGCGTTGCTGGAGCACGGTGCCTGCACCGCCAGCGTGGTGGCGATTGAAAATGTCGATGGCTGGTTCATCGAGCACGAGCCGTTTCGGGCATTGACGGCAGGACGAAATCCGGCCGCCCTCGCCATTCAGCGCACCATTACCGCTGGCCTGATTGCGCGTCTCGGTGCGCTGAACGCCGAATTGCGCAGACAACCGTCGCCGGAAGATCGGCCCGCGACCGTGTTGCCGCCCGCAGGTGATCCGTTGGCGAATGTGCCGCGCCGGCTTCGCGCGACCTTTGATCACCGCCGTTTTCTGCCGGGGCTGCCGTTGTTTGCGGGCTTTTCCGCTGATGAAATCGAGGTGGCGGTGGCCAATACCGGCATGCGTGAGATCGTGCGCGGACAATGGCTGTTTGTCGCCGGTCAGCCCGCAGAAGCGTGCTTTCTGGTGGTGCGCGGTGCCATTGAAGTCAGCGCGAAAATCGAGACGCATGAGCGGCGCATGGCGTTGCTGGGGCCGGGGATGCTGGTGGGTTACATGAGTGTGCTTGGCGGCACCGCTCATGGGGCCAGCGCACGTGCGCGCGAGAATTCAACGTTACTGGAATTCTCCGCCGAGCAATTCATGTCGCTCTATAACTTGAATTCAGGCACGGCGGTTAAAGTGCAGCGCGCGATCCATCGCAATCTGCTGCAATCGCTGGCGCGCAGCAATTCGCAAATGTCGCGGCTGGTGACGCAGGCGAAGTTGAATGAAGCGTTGCGAGTGCGGTTGATTCAGGCGGCAATTTAGGCAATTGAGCTGACGTAGGATGGGTAGAGCGCAGCGATACCCATCATGCCGCCTCCAATCGCGATGGGTATCGCTTCGCTCCACCCTTCCTGCGGTTGAGGTGTTCGCTAACCAAACCGATACGCATCCATTGCCAGCGCATTGCCCTCAAAACCATCGAACACGCGCGTGGATTTGGCGTCGTCCCCCGCCGCGCCCAACGCCACAAACAGCGGCATGAAGTGTTCTTCGGTAGGATGCGCGCGAGCGGCTTCCGGGGCTTGGTCGCGATAGTGCGTCAAGGCATCAATATCGTGCGCGGCAAGATGCTCAAACACCCAGCGCTGAAAATTGTCCGCATAAGGTGCGTGTGCAGTTTGGCCACGCGACATCATCCAATCGCGCAGGTTGTGGGTGAGGTGCCCGGAGCCGATAATCAGCACGCCCTCTTTCGCCAATGGGGCCAACGCGCGGCCAACGTCAAAGTGGTGGCGCGGATTCATCGCCGTTTGCACCGAGAGCTGCACGACGGGCACATCGGCATCCGGATACAGCTTCAACAACGGCACCCAGGTGCCGTGATCGAAGCCGCGACAGCCATCGATACCCGCCGTGAAACCGGCGGCCTTCAATAGTGTTTGCGCGCGCGCCGCCATGTCCGGTGCGCCGGGTGCTGCATAAACGATTTTGTATAACTCATCCGGAAATCCGCCGAAGTCATAAATCATCGATGGCTTCGCGTTGCCGGAGAGCATCGGCAAATGGGTTTCCCAGTGCGCGGTGACCATCAATACGGCGTTGGGTTTCGGCAATTGTTTTGCCAGCGCCGCCCACACTTCGCCTGCCGCACCCGCATGGAGCGCATGCATCGGCGAGCCGTGCGAAAGAAACAAGGTGGGGAGCGTTTTCATATTGCCTTCTGAAAA
>JANLQC010000541.1:0-6120 GCA_031367575.1 Betaproteobacteria bacterium
AATAGTCGTTTTGTAGTGTTCAATTGTTGTTTTGGCCTGGTAGCTCAGTGGGGTGAGGTGGGGTTTCGAGCAAGTCCCTGCGGACTTGCGAGCCACCGAACGCCAGCGCCCACCGGGCGCTGGCCGGAAGAGCAGAGGCCACGTTGTAACAATAGTCGTTTTGTAGTGTTCAATTGTTGTTTTGGCCTGGTAGCTCAGTCGGTAGAGCAGAGGACTGAAAATCCTTGTGTCGGTGGTTCGATTCCGCCCCAGGCCACCATAGACAAAAAGGCCCACTAGTGATTAGTGGGCCTTTTCAATGTCGGCGTCAATGTAACCATTTTGTAACTGGGCTTTCTCAATGTCGCGGACTTCCTGCAGATGAAAAAAACCCGGCATTGCGCCGGGCTTGGGCGGCGGTTGAGGCATTGGCGGCCTCAGGCTCGGAATGTTGCGTTTCCGTGCGTATGATGTTTCCAGCCATAAACACGCTGGGGAAATTATGGAACCAATCGACACAATTCGCACTGCTGAATACCTGTTCAAGGCATCACCAGAGACTGTCTATGAATGGTTCAAGGTTTGGCCAAAGCGCACTCCCGGGACAGGATTTTTCTTTGGAAACGATGTACCGGAAGAAATTGAACAAAAGCTCTTGACGCGAAATGATGAAATCGTAGACCTCTCCCTTGCAAGCTGGGGTACACAGCGAAACACTATTTCAACTCTATATCAACGGCATTGTTCCCGTTCAGTTGTAATTGATTGGCCACCTCGGCCTTCCACTTACCCATATGCAATCCTCGCCGCCGTTCTCGCCAATGTGAATTTGGAACTTTTTTTCAGGTCGCAGAAGTTAGAGTCAACAGGTATTCCGGCCGAAGACTTTGAGTGGCTGATTGAACATAGCGACAAGCAAGGATTTTTTGGCCTGATGCATCGCAACATAGGTTTGGGAATTGGATTGTTACACCGGTGTACGGCAAAAGAAGGCGCATACGGACGAATCGATGATGATCGATGGCTGACAGCTGTCGCAATGCTTGGTTCTAACGAAGCTTTGCATGTTCCGAATAGGGACGATCATGATGGGCCAGATTTGCAGCATTATGATATTCATGAATCATTTGTCAAAGCCTCAACAATCTCGCCAAAGACAATAACCGCAGCCGCTGTTTTTGGGAGATTATTTGATTATCTGCCGACTGCTGCCACGGACGGTGCATATGTCGACACCAAGCTACTAATTGCTGCAGTTCTCGCTTGGAACGTCGAAATACCGGAAATTGAAGACGGCATACTTTCAACCGACCGACTTTTCGATGCGCTATCTCCCTCAGAGCGGGTGCAATTTCATCTACTAAGACACTACGGCAGTATTTCTGACCTTGATCCAGACGATCCAATACGAGTGTGTCGGCTTGCGGCCTATTCCAAGAATCCGGTAAATGGCGGGAAAAGCTTGAGCACCAAGGGCCACGGCAAAGGCCTCAATATTGAAAGTTATGAGCGTTATGCTGAGCGTGATGGTCCGGCTTTCATGTATGCAAATTCTTACAACGCGCATATTTGGTGCGACAAAGTGGCTTCAAAACCGTTTAATTGGGGAGAGACAACATACAAATATCAGCTCCCAGACGATGGACGTGGAGTAATCTGGAATCGAGAAAAATGCGTTGAGGACGCGGCAAAGAAGTCTCATGAAGATGATGCTGAGAATTCAGCAGGTCCAGAAGACGACTTGAAGTCCAAGACATTTATTGCCGTCGAGAAATTACAGAAAGACGCAACTGAAACTCACCGCCTCCTAAGCGCACAAATTGGAAGTCTGAAAAAATGGCTAATTTGGGGCGGGATAATTGTTGTTGGAGTTCTGCTGTTGAAGCAATGATAGTGCGGAAAAGCATGGTACCTAATTCAGCCCACCCCCATCGCTGAAATTGCCCTTCGGGGGGTGCCGTAGGTAGGGCTATTTGTCCGGCAGTACCGTGCCGTTTAAGGCATCCGACGAAACGCTCTTCGATTCACAGAAGATATACAACGACGGCAATTATTGCCGCAATCCAACCTATTGGAATCGAAAGGACCACACCTATTAGGAAGCCAAGGTTGTTCGCGCCGATTGAATATTGACCCACCCTGCCGATTGAATATTGACTCAGGGCCGGTCGCTGCTTTTTGAATGTGCAACTGTGGATAAGTGTAGCAAATAGCGGCTTCTTGAAGTCCTGCGCCCGTGCGAGCAGAGTGCGCGGGGAAAGCTGCTTGTCCGCCAACGCGACAGAACCGAGGCGGCTGGTGTCATTTGTTTGCGATCCGCCCGGAACGGCCAGACTGTGGCCTCGGGATGAATTCCGAATGGTTGCTGCGGCGCAGCAGAAAAATATATTACAAAATGCGCAATAACGCATATGCTGTATTCAAAATACGCTAACGGAGTCGAAAATTGGAAGACCATAGCCCCGTTTTTGAAGCAGTCGCACGATATTTCAGTGTGCTCGGCGAGCCGACCAGGCTGCGGATATTGCACTCCATTTGTCAGGATGAAAAATGTGTGTCGGACATCATTGCGCAAACCGGCGCGACACTAACAAACGTTTCCCGGCATCTGGGAATGATGTATCAGGCCGGGATGCTGTCGCGCCGCCGTGACGGAAATCAAATCTATTACAGCGTCGCGGACAAGATGTTCATGGAGCTTTGCCGGTCGGTATGTCTGCAAATATCATCGCGACACGAAGGTCTGCCCGCGACCAAGAAAGGATTCGGCGTTTTCTTTTCGGAAAAAACGAACCAACAGATCTCGCGCATCGCGTGCCGGCCAAATAAAACGGGGAAAAGACGTGGCAAACGAGATCGTTAAGACCATCGGTCGCATCGTACCTGCGCCGGAAAATTTTTTGAATGCCGGGCAATTGGAGGATGCACGCAAGGCGCGCCGCCAGTTCATGGGAAAAGCGTTGGCATTGGGCACTGGCGTTGCAACCACTGCGGCTGGCGCGGCAAATTCAGGTAGTGATGGCGAATCGGCAATCCTCAAGTTGCCGGATCACTCGATCACTTTGGGCCAGCCGGTAGCAGTGACGGGTTATGGCTCGCCATCCAAATGGGAAAAAAATCTTCAGCGGCGTGAGAGCCCGGGACTGACTCGTGTTTCGCAGTCATCGGTTAGCTTCGCACCGTTGCAGGGATTGTTCGGAATCATTACGCCCAATGGGCTGCATTTTGAGCGACACCATCAAGGCTGGCACGATATCGATCCGAGCCAGCATCGCTTAATGATCAACGGACTGGTCAAGGCACCTCGCGTTTTCACGATGGACGATTTGCAGCGGCTTCCCAGTGCCTCGCGCATCCACTTCATTGAATGTGGCGCGAATACTGGTGCCGAGTGGGGCAATGTTGCCCTCCCCACCGTGCAGTACACCCACGGCATGGTCAGTTGCTCTGAATTCACCGGTGTGATGTTATCGACACTGTTGGACATGTGTGGCTATGACAGAAAAAACGGCAAGTACGTGCTGGCCGAAGGTGCCGACGGTTCAAGCATGACACGCACCATTGCCATTGATCGCGCGCTGGATGATGTGATGGTCGCATGGGGAATGAACGGTGAAATGTTGCGGCCGGAGAATGGCTATCCGCTTCGGCTGGTGGTGCCAGGTGTTCAGGGGGTGAGCTGGGTCAAATATTTGCGGCGCCTTGAAGTGGGTGACCAGCGCTATGACACCAAAGACGAAACCATTCACTACATCGATCTGATGCCGGACGGCAAACATCGCCAGTACACCAGCATGCAAGAGTGCAAAAGCGTTATAACGACGCCATCCGGGGGCCAGATTTTGTTGGACAAAGGCTACTACAACGTGACCGGGCTCGCGTGGTCGGGACGGGGAAAGGTGAAGCGTGTCGACGTGAGTGTCGATGGCGGGAGAAATTGGCGAACGGCGCGTTTGGAAACACCGACGCTTGGCAAGGCATTGACGCGCTTCAATATCGATTGGACCTGGGATGGCGCAACCACCATTTTGCAGAGTCGGGCGATTGACGAAACGGGTTATGTTCAGCCAAAGATAAACCAGCTTCGCGCCGTACGCGGCACCAAGTCCATTTATCACAACAACGCCATTCAGTCCTGGAAGGTCTCGGACAACGGCGAAGTTTCCAATGTGCAGGTCTACTAATGGCGAACAATATTTTCCGATGCCGCTTTTTGTCGTTCTGCATGTTGATGTGGGTGGTGAGCGGGCCACTATTTGCGCAGCCATCCAAACCGTGGGCAGCAATTGGTCGGGATGCAACGCCGGCGGAAGTAACGGCATGGGATATCGACGTGCGCGGCGATTTCAAGGGCCTCCCGCCGGGTGCCGGAACGGTGTCAAAGGGCGAAGCGGTTTGGGAAGGCAAGTGCGCGTCGTGTCACGGATCGTTTGGCGAGTCGAACGAAGTTTTCACGCCGATTGTCGGCGGCACAACCGATGCTGACATTAAGAATGGGCGGGTTGCGGCGCTGGCGGACCATTCCTCGCCGGGTCGCACGACGTTGATGAAGCTTTCCAAAATATCCACGCTTTGGGACTACATCAATCGCGCCATGCCATGGACGACGCCAAAATCGTTGACGACTGAAGAGGTCTATGCCGTTGTCGCCTATATCCTGAACATGGGCGGAATCGTTCCCGCCGATTTCACGCTGTCGGACAAGAACATCGCGCAAGTGCAGGCACGCTTGCCGAACCGCAATGGCCTGGCCGTTTATGAAGATCTGTGGAAAGTGAATGGCAAGGGCGACGTGAAAAATGTGGCATGCATGCGGAATTGTGCGACCGAGATCAAGATTACGTCGTTTCTTCCAGACTTTGCGCGAAACGCGCATGGAAATCTCGCTGAGCAAAATCGCGTTGTGGGGGCAATTCGCGGTGCGGACACAACCGTACCCTCTTCGCCAGCAACGCCGAAATCGGGACGTTCCGTGGCGGCATTGGCCAAGCCAACCGCGGCAACCACCGCCAATCCGCCAAGTGTTCGCGCTGATGCGGCGCAAAAATTCGCCGCCGCGATTGGCGCGCTTAAGGCAAACGGTTGTCTGGCGTGTCACGGATTGAAAAACAGGATTGTGGGGCCGGGATTCAAGGACATCGCGGCCAGATATAAGAGCGCGCCAGACAATGAAAACTACCTCGTCGGGAAAATCAAGAAAGGCGGCTCGGGCATTTGGGGCGCGATACCCATGCCACCGCAGTCGACAATCGAAGATCTGGATGCAAAAAACATCGCGCAGTGGATCGCTGCCGGCGCGCCGTAGCAAACCGGCGTTTTGCAACGAATGCACTCGCCTCAATAGAACGTTAAGGAAAACCACATGCAACGCCGCGAATTTTTGCAGATCCTGGCCGCCGCCAGCGCCGCCGGAATGGCAATCGACACCCCGTCGGTGCTGGCTGCTCCGGCATTGGCCGGTGAATCAATATACAACGTGCCAACATTTGGCAACGTCAGCTTTTTGCACTTTACCGATTGTCACGCACAGCTCCTCCCCACCTACTTCCGTGAACCCAGCGTGAATCTGGGCATTGCCGGTGCCACCGGCAAGGCACCGCACCTGGTGGGTGAATCGTTGCTGAAAACATTTGGCATTCGTCCCGGCAGCCGCGAGGCGCACGCTTTTACATACCTGAATTTTGAACAGGCGAGCCGTACTTACGGAAAAATTGGAGGTTTTGCCCACCTCGCAACATTGGTCAAGCAATTGCGGGCGTCGCGCCCTCAGGCATTCTTGATGGACGGTGGCGACACTTGGCAAGGCTCCGCGACCGCGCTCTGGACCAATGGGCAGGACATGGTCGACGCCTGCAAATTACTTGGCGTCAATCTCATGTCCGCGCACTGGGAATTCACGCTCGGTGCAAAACGAGTGAAGGAAATTGTCGACCAGGATTTCAAGGGTCAAATCAGCTTCCTTGCACAGAACATCAAAACAGTTGATTTTGGCGATCAGGTGTTTGAGCCTTATGTGATACGCGAACAAAACGGAATCCCGATTGCCGTTATCGGCCAAGCCTTTCCCTACACCCCGATTGCCAATCCACGTCATCTGGTCGCGGAATGGTCCTTTGGCATTCAGGACGAAAACATGCAGAA
>JANLQC010000544.1:0-3641 GCA_031367575.1 Betaproteobacteria bacterium
GCCGCCGCCAGCAAGCTACCCATCGTGTTGCAGGATCACCCCGCCTCGACCGAGGTTCACATGCCGGTCGCATTGATATTGCGCATCGTGAAAGAAGTGGCGTCGATTGCCTGCATCAAAGCCGAGGCTGTGCCGACATCATCAAAGATTCGCGCGCTGCGTGCCGGCCTGGCTGCGATGACGCGGCCGGTATCGATTCTGAGCGGCCTGGGTGCCTTGTATGCGCCGTTTGATCTCGCGGCGGGGTCAGATGGGTTCAACACCGGTTTCGCTTTTCCCGAAGTATTGCGCGGACTGCTGAACGCGTCGAAGGCAAACGATGTTGATCGTGTCTACGCGATTTATGAGCGCTTTGCCGCACTGATTGTGTTTGAACAGCAGCCGGGGCTTGCGGTGCGAAAGGAAATTTTGCGCCAGCGCGGATTGATTGCAAGCAACCGCGTGCGCCATCCCGGCGCCACCATCTCGCCCGCCGTCGCCGCCGACGTCGCCGCGCTGATCGCACGCACGTTGCCGGACATCGACATCACGCGGGCCATCGAGCCATGACCCACAGTGAAACCTACTTCGCGGCGCGCCTGAAAGCGCCATTCGCCACACTTGGAATTGTCGCCGATGAAACCCATTTGCTCGGTGTGCATTTCCTGCCGGCGAGTGTCGCCGCCAAGACCCCGAAAACCAATACCATTGCGCACCTTGCCTGCGTGCAACTGATGGCGTATCTAGACAACCCGAATTTTGTTTTCGATCTGCCGTTGCGACTTGGCGGCAGCAAACATCAGCTCGATGTGTGGCACGGCATGCGCGCCATTCCCGCCGGCCAGACCCTGACCTACGGCGCACTCGCCGCGACGGTTGGTTCGTCGGCGCGCGCGGTCGGCACCGCCTGCGGCCAGAATCCGATTCCCGTCATCGTGCCCTGTCATCGAATCGTTGCGGCCAATGGCGGACTCGGCGGATTCATGGGCGGCAAACTTGAAAATCCGCTATTGATAAAACAGTGGCTGTTGAAACACGAAGGTGCGTTGCTGTTGTGATCCATGGATGCCAATGATCCCCTGATCGATCAGTTCGCCGATAGCCTGTGGCTTTCCGACGGCCTCGCGAAGAACACGATCGAGAGTTATCGGCGCGACATCATGCAGCTCGATGGCTGGCTGCGGAAATCCGGGCGCGCCGCACTCGACCGCATCGGCGCAGAAGACTTGCAGGCGTTTCTGGCGCATCGCATTGAAGACCTTCACTCGAGCCCGCGATCCACCGCAAGACTCACCTCGGCGATGAAGCGTTTTTATCGGTACCTGATTCAGGAAAAATTGATGGCCGAGGATCCGAGTGCGCGCATCGAATCACCGAAACTCAATCGCGGGTTGCCAAAGTCGCTTTCCGAGGACAACGTAAGTGCGCTGCTCAAAGCACCCGATGCGCGCACGGCGTTGGGCATGCGCGACGGAGCGATGCTGGAAACGCTCTACGCTTCGGGCTTGCGCGCGAGCGAACTGGTGACGCTGAAGGTCGGGCAATTGAGTCTGGAGATGGGCGTGGT
Source organism: Betaproteobacteria bacterium (assembly GCA_031367575.1). GTDB lineage: Bacteria > Pseudomonadota > Gammaproteobacteria > Burkholderiales > Usitatibacteraceae > UKL13-2. The sequence goes on from JANLQC010000544.1 coordinate 1,547, forward strand.
GCGGGTAATGGGCAAGGGTGCCAAAGAACGGTTGGTGCCGCTCGGCGAAACGGCGACCGACATGGTTCAACGTTATCTGATCGGTGCGCGCATCGACATTCTCAACGGCCAGAAATCCGATGACCTGTTTGTCACCGCGCGCGGCCACGCGATGACGCGCCAGATGTTCTGGCATTTGATCAAACGCCACGCGCTGACCGCCAATATCCGCGCGCCGATTTCCCCGCATACGCTCCGGCATGCGTTCGCAACACATCTCATCAATCATGGTGCCGATCTGCGCGTGGTGCAATTGCTGCTCGGTCACGCCGACATCACGACCACCCAGATTTATACCCACGTCGCGCGTGAACGGCTGAAGAAAATTCATGCGGCGCATCATCCGCGGGGATAGGTGATCGTTGAGGACTTCAATTAACCTGTCACATTAATCTAAACACAAGCACTGGCGCGGCGTATCGCGGCTTTTTGTTCGGCGAACCGCGCCGGTGCTAGCGTTATTAACTCTCCATCGCCTGCCGTCTTTCAACCTTCACCCATGACCAAACCGACCGAAACGCCCGCCACCACCCTGCTAAAACAGCACAGCGTGCCATACACCGAGCACGTCTACGAATATGTCCTGCATGGCGGCACCGGCATCTCGTCGTCCGCATTGAACATCGATGAACATCACGTCGTGAAAACACTGATTTTTGAGAACGACAAACGCCAGCCACTGTGCGTATTGATGCACGGCGACCGCAAAGTCAGCACCAAGGAACTGGCGCGCCAGATCGGCGTGAAGCGCGTGGCACCGTGTACGCCCGAGAACGCGCACCGGCATTCGGGCTATCAGGTGGGCGGTTGTTCGCCGTTCGGGTTGCGAAAACCGATGCCGGTATACATGGAAAAATCGATTCTGGAAATCGACAAAATTTTCATCAACGGCGGCAAGCGCGGTTTTCTGGTCGGGCTGTCACCAACGGAGGTGATACGCGTGGTCAACGCGACCTTGGTTTCGGCCGCGCTGGAAAATTGAGCGGATCAAATGACGCGCGCGATGAGTGACAAGAAAACGCTGACCAGAATGGTGCTGGTGACGGGCAAATAATATTCGCGGCCGTTTTTCCTGAAACGAAAATCGCCCGGCAATCGGCCGAGTCCCATGCGCGAAAAATAGGGCGCCAATAATCCGAGTGCGACGGTGGCGACCGCCACCAGCAGGATCCATTTGATCACCAGAGCCTACCCGGAAAGTTTAACCGCATCGCGCGAACGGCTGATGGTGACACCAACCAGTTTCACGCCGCGCATGTGGGCGATTTTTGCGACGCTGATTTTCACCCATTGCGCCTTGAAATCGTGAAGGATCACTTGCGCGACGTGTTCGGCGAGCGCCTCCAGCAACTTGAAATGCTGATCCTTCAAATCGGCACGGATTCGTTCCACGACTTTGCCGTAATCGACGGTGTCGCGAATGTTGTCACTCTCGCCGGCGCGGTGCGTGTCAAGGCCGATTTCCAGATTGAAATCGAGCGTCTGCGGGCGCAGTTTCTCCCACTCGTAAATGCCGATCCATGCGTCAGCGCGCAGTTCGCGGATGAAGATGGTGTCCATGCGATCTATTGTAGAGTAGCGCCATGACAATTTCCGCAAACGCCATTGGTGCCATTCTGCTCGCCTATCTGATCGGCTCGCTGTCGTTTGCCGTGATCGTCAGTTGGGCGATGGGCATGCCCGATCCGCACACTTACGGTTCCGGCAATCCGGGTGCGACCAACGTGTTGCGCAGCGGCAAGAAACTCGCCGCGTTGCTGACGCTGATCGGCGACGCCGGCAAGGGCTGGTTCGCAGTGTGGCTGGCAAAGGCTGCCGCCGGCCAATTTGGCTTGAGCGACGCCACCATCGCTGCGGTTGCGGTCGCTGTTTTTCTTGGCCATTTATTTCCGGTGTTCTTCCGGTTTCTGGGCGGCAAAGGGGTGGCCTCGGCCGCGGGCATTTTGATCGCCATCGATTTGCGAATGGGAATTTCCATTCTCGCCACCTGGCTGGTGATCGCGTTGGTGTTCCGCTATTCCTCGCTCGCGGCGATGGTTGCCACGTTGGCTTCCCC
>JANLQC010000556.1:0-5350 GCA_031367575.1 Betaproteobacteria bacterium
CGATGGGTATCGCTGCGCTCCACCCATCCACCCATCCGTTTTCCGGGGCGTCATGGGCTTAACCGAGTGACATTCAGTCGAGACCCGCTTTGCTTGCGTATCGGCAAGTAAACGTCGCACGCGCATGTGTCTGCGGATGAGAATCGCGGCGAATTTTCGGTACCATGTTGCTTTACCGAAACTCATCCATGCTGATCGAACACATTTTTCGGGCAATCCGCCGTCCATTTTCGTCAATGCGTCTGTGGTCGTGTGCCGTACCGCTCATATCCGGCTGTATCGCAGTGCCGCCGATTACCGGTGTTTCACCCGAACCTCAAACCCTGATACCGAAACACCTGCTCGCCGCCTATGTGATCGTCGGCGAGAACGGTCTAGCCTGGGCGCGCACCATTTCACCCGTGCCCGCCGAGGCGGGCGCGGAAACCGGATGCCCCGCCATTACGGTTGACGGCACCAGCCAGCGCATGTCGCTTCGCGCACCGGCCGGAACGATTGCGCAACGCGTCACGGCGAGTGATCGTACCCATTCCAAACCGTCGCAATTTCCGGTGTTCACTTGTGAATTTGCGATTCCGGAACAAGCGACCAATGTCAGTGTTGACGGCATCAATTTGCGGCTACCCAAAACGGAGCCGCAGCGGATTGTGGTGCTCGGTGACACCGGTTGCCGAATGAAAAAAGCCGACAACGCGTGGCAGGCATGTCTGGACAGCAAGGAATGGCCGTTTCGCGCCATCGCCAACGCCGCTGCCGCCAGCGCGCCCGATCTGGTGCTGCACATGGGCGATTATCACTACCGCGAAAACGAATGTCCGCCGAATGTTGCCGGTTGTCAGGGCAGCCCATGGGGCTATGGCTGGGATACGTGGCGCGCGGATCTGTTCGAGCCGGCCGCAAACCTGCTGGCCGCCGCACCGTGGGTGGTGGCACGCGGCAATCATGAAGAATGCCGGCGCGCGGGGCAAGGCTGGTTCCGTTTTCTGGAAACGCGCCCTTTTGGCGAGACGCAAAGTTGTGATGACGAGAAAAATGACGCCGTCGGCAATTTCACGCCGCCCTATGCCGTGCCGATTTCGCGCGATTTGCAGTTGATCGTTTTCGATTCCGCCTATTCGGGTAATGGGCCGCTCGATCTTTCCAAGCGCCGCGATCTGCATGCGTTCAACGAATATCGGCGGCAATTTGTGCGTGTCGATGAACTCGCCGCCAAAGCGGGCGTGACCAGCATTTTCATCGGCCACCATCCGATTCTCGGCTTTTCGTCCGACCGGAAATACGGCGCGACCGGCGGCAGTCCGGCGCTGCTGTCGGTGATGAAAACGTTGCATCCGCAGACTTATTACCCATCGTCGGTGAACCTCGCGCTGCACGGCCATGTGCATCTGTTTGAAGCCATCAATTTTTCTTCAAACCATCCCGCGACAATTGTCAGTGGCGTCGGCGGCGATGAGACCTACATCAACCTGCCCGATCCTTTCCCGATTGATCTATCACCGGCCGAAGGTGTCACGCTCGACCGCATCACGCATGGCAATGAGTTCGGCTTTCTGTTGATGGACAAGCAGCAAACCGGCTGGCGCATTGGTGCTTATGACGCACACGGAAAACTCACGACGACCTGCATTCTGACGGGGTCCAAGTTGCGTTGCGACAAGACGGGGTTGTTGAAATAGGCGGCGTAAGTCTACCGATGCGGGACGCGGCTGATGAAAGTTACCAAGTCAAAACTCGTTGACTGGCGCGCGTTTCGGGGCTAAAACGGCCCAAACGCCGCACCAAATGGCGATCCGCGTTTCGGGAAGTTCGTGTGAACCCGGCTTTCGCCGAACAAATTGCGGACGCCATTGAATTCGCAGAAAGCACGCCCCGTGAGGCGCATGTGTGTCACACTCAATACCCGAACCCAATAGAAACCGGCGCACACATGTCCCACCAACTTACCTATGTCGTGCTGGTCAATGGCGAACCGAAGCGGGCCGGTGATACGCTGGTCTTTGCCAAACAGGCGGCACAGAGTTATTTGCGTCCGGGCAATCCGGTGTCGATTCGCTGCCCATCGCAAAGCAGCGACGCGCGCGCCCTGCCGGTCATGATCGCCTACGATTACGATTCGCAGACTTGGATTAAATCAAAGTAGCGGCAACGTGGGCTGCGGCGAGTCACGGTTGCCCCACAAACAAATAAACGGCCGAGCTGCCGTGCAGGGTTTTGCCGACGCCGAAATAGACCGGGCGATTTTGGGTCGGCCGTTCGATTTACGCCAGCCGCTGGATTCCGAGACATCGCGGGCATTTGCGGTCGCGTACAGGCCGCCGTCGTTGGAGAGTTGCAGTTTTCCCCTTCATTCTGATTGACGGCGGCGTACACCACGTTGGGTGCCGATTTCGCGTACTTGCAAAGCCATCGCTCAGGCATTGCCTTGCCCATTCAAGCGCGAACAGCGGATGCCGTACAAAAAATACCCGCATACCGCAAGCGTCATCCATGCACCAAATGCGGCGTAAGTGGTCGCGGATAAATCTTTCATGATGTACAGACAGGAAAGGATCGCCAACAGCGGCACGAAATACGCGCCAAACGGCACCCGGAATGCCTTCGCGACATCGGCGGCCGCGACATGCACATCCGTTTGCTGGCGGCGGACCACCGGAATCGCCGCCGATACGATCGCGAACGCAACCAGCGTGCCCATGCTCACCATGTCCCACAGATAGCCTGAATCAACGGTGCAGGCCACCAGCGCCACCAAAACACAAACGATAACGGTACTGGTCGCGGGAACTTTGGTGACGGCACTCACGTCGCCGAATGCACGGCCGATCAGGCCGTCCCTGCTCACCGCATACAAGATCCGTGTCTGGCCGTAGATCGATGCCAGCGTCACGCTGAATACCGATATCACCGCGCCCGCCGACAACACCATCGCCGGCCACGCCTTGCCGGTGACGTTTTGCAAAATGACCGCGAGCCCGGCTTCCTGCCCTTCAAACTTTCCCGCCGCCTGCGCGCCGACGGCCGTGACCGCGACCAACATGTAGCACACGGTGACAATCAGCAATGCCGCGATGATGCCAAGCGGCACATCGCGGCGTGCGTTTTTTGCTTCCGCGCCGCCGGTGGCGACGGTGTCGAGTCCGATGTAGGAAAAAAACACCGTCGCCGCCGCCGCCGTCACACCGGCCATGCCCGCGTGCCCCTTGCCGGTGTCGGCGTTATAAAACGGCGTGAAATTGGTTGCGTCGAACGCGGGCAGGGCCATGGCGGCGAAAAAAATCAGGATGGCAATTTTAATCATCACCATCACAGTGTTCACCCCGACCGATTCGCGCACGCCGCGCAGTAGCAGCACGCCGCACAGAACAATGAGAATCAGTGGTGGCAGATTGATTTGCCCGGCATGAAATTCGGTGCCGTTTGCACCGAGCACCAACATCGGTGATCGCAGTGACAACGGGATTTGCCAGCCAAACGCGTTATCGATGAAATGGTTTAAATACGCCGACCAGCCGATGGCGGTGGCGCTTGCCGCGAGGCCAAATTCAAGCAGCAGGCATGCCGCGACGATGTAAGCGGTGAATTCGCCGATCGTCGCATAGACATACGAGTACGAAGAACCCGACGCGGGGATTCGCGAGGCCAGTTCCGCGTAACAGAGCGCGGTGAGTCCGGCCGTAATTGCGGCCAGCAGGAAGGAAACAATCACCGCCGGCCCGGCCTTCGGCACCGCCTCGGCCAAGGTAAAGAAAATCCCGGTGCCGATGGTGCCACCGACGCCGAGCATGGTCAGCGAAAAAACGCCGAGCGTGCGCTGCAGACTGCCGACAGCCTCGGTACTTTCCGCTGTGGCCACGGGCGTGGTGCGAAATAATTTTTGGCGCAGTGAAAGTAGCTTCATTATTTTTCGCTCAGGATCCGCAGCAAAGAGTTAGTCGCGAGCATACACAACAAACACGCGTCCGCAAATTGTCCGGCAACCGCCATATTCGGTTCCCCGCGCCGGTATTGTGCCGCGCGCCCGCAAGGACTATGCTTCATTACCCAATTGCCCGAATCGCCTACCCTGTATCAGGAGGTGCCAAATGTACAAACGCATTTTGTTGGCTTACGATGGCTCCGAATCCGGCCAGCGCGCCCTGCTCGATTGTCAGGAGATTGCGCAACTGAATCACGCGGAACTGTTCCTCATTGCGGTCATGCCGCTGACCACCGCGTATGTGGGATTTGAAGGCGGCGTATATGAAAGCAGCGTCGATGAGCGCGAGCAAATCAAACTGAAATACGACGGCATTCTTGCCGACGGCTTGAAGCGACTCGCGCAATCCGGGCGTGCGGCCAAGGGCGAAGTCGTGATTGGCGAATCGGTTGACGCGATCACCGAATACGCGCGAAAGATCGATGCCGACCTGATCGTCGTCGGCCACAAGCATCTCGACGGCTGGGCGGCGCGCTGGTGGCGCGGCTCGATGTCGCGGTCGTTGATTGAGTACGCGCATTGCAGCGTGCTGGTGGTCATTACCCATTGACCTTGGCGCGCGTGCTAACCTGTTTGTCGCGGCAAAATACATTCAAATTACTGGAGGGTTGCATGCATTCAATATTGCGTTTTAATCTGGGGCTCAACGCTTGTGTTGCGGCCGCGCTGGTTGCCGGCGGATTGGCAGGCATCAGTGCGCCAGCCATCGCACAGCAATCAAAATTCATTACCGTCGGCACCGGCGGCATCGTCGGCGTGTATTACCCGCTGGGGGGTGCCATTTGCCGGTTTGTCAACGCCAACCGCAAGGATCACGGCCTGCGCTGCACCGTGGAATCGACCGGCGGATCGGTATTCAACATCAATGCCGTCATGTCGGGCGACATGGATATCGGCTTTGCGCAAAGTGATACGCAGTACTACGCGATGACCGGTGCGAACGCGTTCAAGGACAAGCCGCAGCCGAAACTTCGCGCACTGTTCTCGGTCTATCCGGAACTACTCACGCTGGTCGCGCGACAGGACGCGAACATCAAAACGTTCGCCGACATCAAGGGCAAGCGTGTCAACATCGGCGACCCGGGCTCCGGCACGCGCGGCACCACGGAACTGGTGATGGGCGCATTGGGCATCAAGAAGGAAGATCTGAAACTGGCCAGCGAATTGAAATTCGTCGAAATGGCGCCCGCGCTGTGCGATAACAAGATCGATGCATTCACGTTTGTGGCCGGCCATCCGAATGCGATTTTCCAGGAAGCGGCCACTTCATGTGCCTCGAACATCGCTTCGGTCGTCGGCCCGGGTGTGGATAAATTGGTGAAGGACAACGGGTTCTACGCGAAAGCCAGTGTGCCCGGCAAGATGTACAAAGGC
>JANLQC010000594.1:0-4022 GCA_031367575.1 Betaproteobacteria bacterium
GTTACTTTGGGCATGAGTAGCGTCGGGAACCTCTTGGTTGTGGTCTATACCTATCGCGAACCGGACATCATTCGGCTCATTTCTGCCTGGAAGGGCAACAAACCGCAGAGGTCTCGCTATGAAGAAAATCGCCGCTGAACCCATTCGTGAGATTGATTTTACGCGCGCCAAACGCGGTGCCGTAGTGCCGCTGGAACCCGGTAAAACAAAGATTTCCATTCGCCTTAATAACGCAGTGCTGGACTACTTTCGCGCTGTAGTTGAAAACGCGGGCGGGGGTAATTATCAAACGCTGATCAACGACGCGTTGGTTGCCTATACACACCGGCAGAATTTGTTGGATGCAGTTCGACAAGTGGTTCGAGAAGAATTTCATCCGTCCCCGATGCACAATGGTCTAACACGGCGTTCAACCGGACGCGCCAAGAGCGTGGCGCGCCGGTCAACTTGATCGTTAGAACTCATGTCCGTCATTGTTGAAAAATTGTCGCCGGCCTTCGCGGCTTCGTGTGCGTGCGTCGCGTGCGCAGGTGACGACGTGTGCGCGCATTCCGGCTTAGGCGTTGCGCCGTGTTATGCGCGCATCGGCACGAAACTCACTTGCCACTTTTCCTTCGCAGGCCGCAGGCACTTGGTTGGCACAGCATCGCGAAACTCAAGCACTGGTGCGCCTCTCAGGGCACTATCGGCCTGCGAGGCAGTATCCACGCGTACTTTCGTTGATTCGCCATCGCAGCTTCGATTGGCAAATCGGAGCGACGCTTGGCACCCGAGTTTTGAATACGAAATATGGAATTGGCGAACCTATCAAGTCAGCCGAAATCCCGCGCCGTTAATCGGTTGGTCGCCAACCGAAGGTTACAGAGTTCGTAAAACGGCAGCTTCGTAATCTTGGCCCACACAACGTGCATGCGGCGCAATCTGATTTATGGTCTGCGGCGTATGGTGGAAAACCACGGCAAGCGCGCGGTATCGACACCACGATCATCGCAACCGCCGTGTCCGCGCCCGCGTTGACCTCACGCCGGCGGCGGCGCAACTTTCAATACTTCTTCCAACGTCGTAATGCCCTGCGCCACTTTCATCGCGCCGGAAAGCCTGAGCGGTTTCATGCCGGACTTGTAGGCTTCCGCCGTGATGGCGGCAAGATCGGCATCGGCCACAATCAGCCGCTTGATTTCCGGCGTCATCAGCAAAATTTCGTAAATGCCGATGCGGCCCATGAATCCGGTGTTGCGACATTCGACACAACCGACCGCCTTGTAGACATCGGTGGGCGGATCGCCTTTCCATGGCGCGACGGTGTCGTGCCAGATTTTTATTTTCAGGGGATCGTCGAAGGGCATTTTTTCCTTGCAATGCACGCACAGTGTGCGCACCAATCGCTGCGCCATCACGCCTAGCAATGTCGAATTCAGCAGGTACGCCGGCACGCCCAAATCAAGCAGGCGCGTGACCACCGTTGGTGCGTCGTTGGTATGCAATGTCGATAGCACCAAGTGCCCCGTCAATGCCGACTGGATCGCCATCTCGGCCGTCTCCAGATCGCGAATCTCACCGACCATGATGATGTCCGGATCCTGCCGCATCAGCGCGCGCACACCTTCGGCAAAACCAAAATCGATCTGCGGTTGCACCTGAATCTGGTTGAACGCGGGTTCGATCATTTCGATCGGATCCTCGATCGTGCAGACATTGACTTCAGGTGTGGCGAGTTGCTTCAGCGTCGAGTAAAGCGTGGTGGTCTTGCCTGAGCCGGTTGGCCCGGTCACCAGCACGATTCCACCCGGATTGGCAATCAGTCCCTGCCATTTTTCGTAGTCATCGGTTGAAAACCCGAGCTCCGAAAAATCGCGCACCAGCACATCGGGGTCAAAGATACGCATCACCAGTTTTTCGCCAAACGCGGTCGGCAGGGTGGAAAGACGCAATTCGATTTCTTCGCCGTCCGGCATGCGCGTCTTGATGCGGCCATCCTGAGGACGGCGTTTTTCCACCACATCCATGCGCCCCAAAATCTTGATGCGCGATGTCATCGCACTCGCCACGGTGGCGGGGACCTGATAAACCTGATGCAATACCCCATCGATACGAAAACGCACGGTCGCGGAATCGCGGCGCGGCTCGACGTGAATATCGGAGGCGCGCTGATCGAACGCGTATTGCCACAGCCAATCAACCAGCGTAACGATGTGATGATCATTCGCATCGAGCGTGCGGCCCGCCTTGCCAAGCTCGACCAGTTGCTCGAAATCGTTGACCTTCGGCAAACCGTTGTCGGATCTTTCGGCGCGCTTCACCGAACGCGACAGATTATAAAATTCGCCGACGTAGCGGCCGATATCGAGCGGGCTCGCCAGTACCACTTGAATGTTGTACTTCAGCATGTCGCCCAGCTCGCGCTGCCACGCATTCAAGTACGGCTCGCAGGTTGCAATGACCACATCGCGGCCGCGCGCCTCAACCGGAAGAATATTGCGTTTCGAGGCGTAATCGGACGACATGACCTCGGTTACCGCGCGCATATCGATCTTCAATGGATCGATGTGGTAATACGGAAGCTCCACACGACCGGCCGTCCACTCGGTCAGCTTTTCAATATCGAGCGCACGGTGGGGCGGCTTCAGCGATTTTATTTTCGCGTCGGCCAATACCGTCAATGGATGTGAATCGGAGCCGGACGTCCGCCAGTCTTTGATGACGCGGTCATGATCCGCCTGCGCAATAAATGCGTCTTCCAGCAATGCGGTCAGCAACTCGGGAACCGTCAGCCGGCGTTCAGCCCGGTTGCGGCGCACGGGGATCAGCGCCGGTACCGAGATCAAAGGCTTGGCGGGCGTTGGCGGGACAGGTGCAGAGGCGGAGGTGGGGGCATTCGTGGACATATCGCAATGTACCTATTTTTTCAATGGTTCGCCAAGTTTTGGCCGCTATGTTTTGGCCGCCCTATGTTGGCCGCCAAACGGTGAGCGATTCAAGCAACGATTGCAACACCATCAGCACCGGCGCCGCGCGTACCACCGAATACTCATCCGGCTCACTCTCATCCATGTAGCAACACTGCGCCATTTCAAGTTGCAGCGCATGAACATTCATTGCAGGTCGGCCATGGTGACGCGTGATGTATCCGCCCTTGAATCGGCCGTTGTGTACGGCTGAAAAGTTGCGCGCGCCCGAGAGCATGCCGAATGCGGCGCTCGCCAGCGTCAGATCGCAACTTGCGCCATCGGCGGTGCCGAGGTTGAAATCCGGCAAACGCCCGGGAAAAAATCGCGGGGCAACACTCACAATCGAATGAGCATCCAGCAACACGCAGTAGCCGTGGCGCGACTTGATGCGCTCGATTTCCGCGCCGAGTTGCGCGTGATAGGGCTGCCAGTATTGCCTCACCCGCGCCTCAACATCCACGGCAGCGGGTGCATTGCCGGTGCGATAAATGGGTTCGCTGTCGAATGTGGTGAGCGGGCAGATCTCGGTGTTTGAAGCGCCCGGATACAACAGATCGCCCGACGGATTGCGATTGAGATCAACCACAATGCGCGATTGCGTGGCGGCCATCAGCGTTGCGTGGAATGCGGATGCCGCAGATCGATATAGCTTGTCAACGTGCCAGTCGGCATCGGGATTTTGCAGTGCCGCTGTCGTGAGACCGGCACTGATCGCCGCAGGAAAAATGGTTCCCGCGTGCGGTACATTGACGATCAGCGGCCCGTTGCCACGATGTAAAGACCACAATTCAGACATCGCGAACCACTCCGCCAAATATTGTCTTTGCCGGCCTAATGCCACCCAGCCAATACACGAGTTCTGCAGGCGTGCCAATATCCCAGAGGCAAAAATCCGCGCGCGCCCCGATTGTGAGTTGACCATGGCTGATGGCCAAGCCCAGCGCACGCGCGGCGTTGACGGTAACGCCGCGCAGCACTTCAACGGGGGTCAAGCGAAACAGGGTCGCGGCCATGTGCATGTTGGCAAGCAGGGATGCGATGGGTGAGGTTCCCGGATTGAGGTCACTTGCGACC
>JANLQC010000639.1:0-3061 GCA_031367575.1 Betaproteobacteria bacterium
CTACCGTGCGCTGCTTGCGCGCTTCGGGCAGCGACGGCGGCGCATTCCAGGTGAAGGAGAACATTTTCTTTTCCTGAAAACCGATGATGCGCATATCGTCGGCACCTTTCGAACCGGGTTCGGCGAAAGGATTGATGTAAACCTGAAACGGCCCATCGACTCTCAATTCCAACTTGGCGTCCGGCGCAAAAAATGTCTTGATACCTTCAGTCGTCGTCCACGCTTTCCAGACATCATCGACGTTGGCTTTGACGGTGATTTTTTCGTTGATTGCGCGCTCTTCAGCGTGGCCAGTTGTATATGGGAGCATCAAAATTGCGATGACCAATACCTGAGTTGTCATTTTCCTGATTGTCATGTACTTCTCCGATTTTCCCGCTCTGTTTCCCCATCAGAGGCGAATGATTTTCCCATTCGCGCAATTGCCCCATTCATACGCGCCACCGATTGCGTCCACGCAATGCACATATGCCGCAGCAGCGATTTGCTGTGCAAATATCACCAACGCGCGTTTGCTAACGATCCATTTCCTCCCATGCCTTCGTCACCCGTTTCACGCTCACCGGCATCGGCGTACGCAATTCCTGCGCGAACAACGAGACACGCAATTCTTCGAGCATCCAGCGATATTCGGCCATCTTCGGCGCCCGCCAGTCCTTCATCTTCAACGCGTTTTGCCATAGGGGACGAATCGCTTTTGAGTGTTCGAGGTCGCGTTCCATCGTTCCACTTTTTGCCCTATTGAGTCGCAACACAATGGCCTTCAGATAGCGCGGAAAATGCAGCAACTGCGCCATCGGTACATCGCGCAAAAATTCCGGCTCGAATAAATGCTGTAATTGATCTTCGATTTCCGGGCCGATGTGTTCCCAGGTTTTCACATAGCGTTCGTTCAACAACTTGCGGATCTCAGCCGAAGCGGCAAATGACTCCTCCATCGCCTGTGTCAACGCCAACGCGTTGGCGGAGAGTTTCGGCTTTCCCGCCACGCGCGCGGCGTTAAATGCGCCATCATCGCGAATTTCGGTCGCGACCGCGTCGACCATCGTGCCTGCAAATGCGGCGAATACCAGCTCGGTTTTCATCGCGTCCTGCGTGTGATTCTTGGTCTCGGGAAAATAATGTACAAACTGGAACGCGGACACAGGCGACAACTTGATGCCGCGCTCGGTGAACTTGGATTGCTCGGCCATTTCCAGCATGAAAAGCCGTGTGAGGCCGCGCCGGTGGCTGTGTTTGGCGGCTTGCAATTCATCGAAAATTTTGATCGACACCGATGTTTCGCGGTCCACCAATGCGGGGTAGCCGTCGTAGCGAATCTGGTTGCGCTCGAAATTGATCGTCTCCGGCAGCGCCTCGAAATCCCATTTGAGAATGCCGTCGCGCTCAAGGCGATTGCGATGCAAGGTGGAAAAAACCGTGCGCGATGCATCGGTGAATTGCAGCTTCAGCGCGTTGAAGTCGCGCGCCATTGCGAGTTCCTTGCCATCGGCATCGACGATGCGAAAATTCATCCGCAAATGCGGCGGCAGACGCGCCATGTCCCACGCGTCCGCCGCGACATCCATGCGTTTTACATCGCGGAGAAACTTCGCCATCGCATCGATCAGCGGCATTTCGGCGGCCGAAAGATCGTTCATGCCTTCGCGTTGATGAATGTGGCCGATGAATTCGCTCACGGTGTCGGGCACCGGCACGATCTGGCTGCGGATCTTTTGCGGCAATGTTTTGAACAATGCGGTGACTTTGTCACGCAGCATGCCCATCACCAACCACTCGAAGCGCGCCGCGTTGACTTGGTTCAACACCGCCACCGGCAACGTGATGGTGACGCCATCCATCACGTGCGCGGGCTCGAATCGATAGGCGAGCGGAAACACCGCACCGCGATGTTTGAGCGATTTCGGGAACAACTCGAAGGTGATCTCGGCGGCACCGCGACGCATCAATTGTTCGCGCGTGAATTCCAGCACGCCGGGCGTTTTCTTTTCCGCCTCGCGCCGCCATTTCTCGAAGCCCGCCATGTTCACCACGTCGGCGGGAATGGCCGCATCGTATAGCGCATACATGTCGTCATCGTCGATCAGCACATCCTGGCGCCGCGCCTTGGCTTCGATGTCTTCGATGTCGTCGATCAATTTCAGGTTGTGGCGCAGAAATTTTGCGTGCGTATCGACTTCACCGGCGACCAAGCCCTGGCGGATAAAGATTTCGCGCGCCTCCACCGGGTTGATTGCGCCGTAATGCACGCGCTTTCGCGGGTTGATGATCAAGCCGTAAATCGACACCTGCTCGAACGCCACCACCTGCCCGCTTTTGCGCTCCCAGTGCGGTTCGAAATGCGTGCGCGTGACCAGATGCGCGGCGAGTTGCTCGATCCATTCCGGCTCGATCGATGCGACGGTGCGTGCATACACGCGCGTGGTTTCGGTCAGCTCGGCGGCCATCACCCATTTCATCCGCGTTGCTTTTTGCGCGGCGTGTTGTTGATTGCGACGCGGCAATTGGAATTTGATGCCGCGTGTGCCGAGATAGTGGTCGCCGTCCGGGCCTTTGGTGCCGACGTTGCTGATGAGTCCGGTGAGCAGTGCGCGGTGGATGTTGTCGTAGTGGGCAGGGGTGGGTTTGGTGGTGGTGTTTTCTTGCGCACCAGAAATCCCGCGCGATTTTACCGAGCCGTCCACCCGCATCCCCGCCGACCCACACACTTCAACCAATTGCGAATGCACATCGCGCCATTCGCGCATTCTGAGCGGCGAAAGAAAATTCGCGTGCAACTGTTGATCGAATTTGCGATGCGATTTTTTGTGCGCGAACGCTTCTTCATAAAACGCCCACAAATTTACGAACGCCAAAAACTCCGATTGCGGATGGGCAAATTTTTCATGGGCGACAGCGGCGTCCTGTTGCTTGTCATGCGGCCGCAAACGCGGATCCTGCACCGACAACGCGGATGCGATTTTCAATACTTCGGATAGGCAGCCTTCACGCTCGGCAGCGAGCAGCATGCGGGCGATGGCCGGATCAACCGGAAATTTCGCCAGCTTCCAGCCGAGTGTGG
>JANLQC010000658.1:0-5751 GCA_031367575.1 Betaproteobacteria bacterium
GGTGATTCGCGATCAGGCGGCATGTCCGTTTCAGGCGTTTGCGCGCCACCGTTTGTCTGCCGAACCATTGAGCGTGCCGCACGCGGGGCTGGACGCCGCCGAGCGCGGTACGCTGTTGCATCGCGCGCTGTATTTGGTGTGGGGAAAAATTGTCACGCACGCCAGTCTGTTGTCGCTTGATGAAACGGCGCGCGAAGAGATTGTTGAGCGCAGCGTGACCGCAGCAATCACCGATGCACGCAATGACGGCGTGGACGCACTCAACGGCCGTTTCGCCCAGATCGAGCACACGCGGCTCGTCAGCGCCATTCGCAGGTGGCTGGACTACGAGGCCGAACGTGCGCCATTCGAGGTGGTGGAGCGCGAGTGCAAGCACCGCGTGATGGTGACCGGGCTCGCCATGAATTTGCGATTGGATCGCCTGGATCGTCTGGAAGACGGCACGCACGCGCTGATCGACTACAAAACAGGCGCAGCCAAATTCACCAGTTGGCTCGGTGATCGACCGGATGAACCGCAACTGCCGCTGTATTTCTCAACCGCTGAAGCGGTCGTTTCCGCGCTGGCGTTTGCGCGCCTTAAGCGCGGCGAGCTCGGCAAGGTATTTGGATTCGAGGGCGTCTCCGCGGCAGAAGGCCTGTTGCCCGATGTCACGCCCATCGAAGCCAAGCGCGGCATGGACAAAAAAGGCTACCTGTCCTGGGACATTCTCACCGAAGAGTGGGAAACATCGTTGCGTTCGCTGGCGAAAAATTTCTCGACTGGTGCCGCTGAGGTTGACCCGAAGCATGGCAGCGTGACTTGCGCACGCTGTGATTTGCAGAGTGTTTGCCGAATTGGCGAAACAGCCGAATATGCGGCAGACGAAACCGGCACCGGTATCGACGCTGACGCGGCCGCCGACGACATCAACGACGAGCACCTGCAATGAGCCGCCCCGTCATGCAAATCGCGGATCAGGCGGCACGCGAACGTGCGCTCGATGTGCGCCGCTCATTCATCGTGCGCGCACCCGCTGGTGCCGGTAAGACACGCCTTCTGATTCAACGTTATCTCGTGCTGTTGGCAGGCGTTGAAGAGCCGGAAGAAATCACTGCCATCACGTTTACCCGCAAGGCGGCGGCCGAAATGCGCGCGCGCGTGTTGCGGGCATTCACCGCCGCCACCGCAACTGAAACAACCAGCGGAAACTCCGCTGACGCGACAGACAACGACGATGCGGTCACGCATGCACTTGCACAGCGTGCGCTGGCGCGCGACGCCGAACGCGGCTGGCAACTAACTGAAAATCCGTCGCGTCTGCGCATTCAGACCATCGATGCCATGAATGCCTCGCTGACCAGGCAAATGCCGCTGTCGGCACGCTTCGGCGCGCAGCCGGAAAGCATCGACGATGCGGGCGCGCTATATCGCGACGCCGCCCGAAATTTGTTGGCGATGGTCAATGAGGTCAACGAGGACGGCGCGGTCGCCGACGACATCGCCACACTTCTGGGGCACCTTGACAACAATCTTGCCGTTGCCGAAAACCTGCTCGCGGAAATGTTGCGCGCACGCGACCAGTGGCTCAGAAACTTGCCGCACATGCACGAACGCGATGCACTCGAAGACGCGTTGGCGCGGGTTCGCGAGCATGCGGCCGCGCGGGTGGCAAGGCAGTTTCCCGAAGCAGAAAAAATTGAAACACTAGCACTGGCGGGGTTTTCCGGGCGAAACAGGCCGGAGAGCCGCACCAGTGGCGGGGTTTGGCAAGAGAAATTATTTGATGACGCAACAGGTTTCCCCACCGCAGATGCGGCCACGTTGCCGCATTGGCTTGCCATTGCCGACTTGTTGTTGACGCAGAACGGCGGATGGCGAAAGCGCGGCGGCCTCAACAAGAATGGCGGGTTTCCCACCAGTGCGGATGGCGCTGAAAAGGCGCGGCTGAATGGCTGGAAAACCCGGATGGGCGACCTGCTCGACCGCCTCGCGCAGGCAGGCGGGGAAAGTGAATCGCTGCGCGCCACATTGGGACAATTGCGCGAGTTGCCGCCGGCGAACTATAGCGACGGCCAATGGGCGGTGCTGGGTGCCATCGTGCGCCTGCTGCCGTATGCAACCGCGCAGTTGTGGAATGCCTTTGGCGCAAAGGGCCAATGCGATTTCACGGAAATTTCGCAGGCCGCATCGCGTGCGTTGGGCGACGATGACGCGCCGACCGATCTTGCGCTGGCATTGGACTACCGCATCCGCCATTTGTTGATCGATGAGTTTCAGGATACGTCGATTGCGCAATTCGAGTTGCTGGGAAAGCTGACGCGTGGCTGGACCGAGGGCGACGGGCGAACGCTGCTCGCAGTCGGCGACCCGATGCAATCCATCTATCGATTTCGCGAGGCGGAAGTGGGCTTGTTTCTCAACGCGGCGAATACCGGCATTGGCACGGTTGCGCTCGAACCATTGACGTTGCAAGTCAATTTCCGCTCGCAGCGCGGAATTGTCGATTGGGTGAACCAGACTTTCAGTCGCATCATGCCGACGGTGGGCGATGCAATGAAAGGGGATGTTTCCGGTGTGGTGCCCTATGCGCCCAGCGTCGCGTATGCGGCAGGCGAGAACGGCAACACGCCGGCCGTTTTCTGGCATCCGCAATTCGTGCGCCGGCGCGCGGAAAATACCGAGACTGCCGCAACATCATCCCACGGCGAGGAAGAAGCGCGGCGTGTGGTCGACATCATTCGCGCGCGACTGCAGTCTGAACACGGCGCCGAAATCGCCATTCTCGTCCGCAATCGCGGCCATCTTCAGCACATTGTGCCCGCATTGAAGGCGGCCAATATTGCATTCCGTGCGGTTGATATCGATCCGTTGAAAACGCGTCCGGTCGTACTGGATTTGTTGTCGCTCACGCGTGCGCTTACGCATATGGCAGATCGAATCGCGTGGCTCGCGTTGCTGCGAGCGCCTTGGTGTGGACTGACGCTGAACGATCTCGCGGCATTGACGGGCGGTGCGACACCCGTCAACGGCGAGTTGATGCCTGACCCACGCTCGATATGGCAAATGCTTTGTGACGATCTGCGGGTGGCGTCACTGTCAGACGATGGACAGACGCGCGCCAAGCGATTGCGCGCGGTGTTGGCGAAATCGTTGACGCTGTACCGGCGCATGCGGCTGCGGGAATTGGTTGAGAGCACCTGGCACGCGTTGCAGGGGCCAGCGTGTTTGGCCGATGCAGATGATCTCGACTGCGCATCGCAATTATTGGACATGCTTGAGGAGGAAGCGCTCGCGCAAACGGGCGGTGGCGACATCACTGATCTCGCCGCGCTGGAAAACCGCGTCGAAAAATTGTATGCCGCAAGTGCGGCGACGCCAGCGGATGGAATGGTGCCCGAAGTCCAGATCATGACGATCCACAAGGCAAAAGGCCTTGAATTCAACACCGTGATTGTGCCCGGCCTGCATCGCACGCCGCGTCAGGATTCGCGCAAATTGCTGGCATGGACTGAACAACTGTCGACGCGGGTGTCTGGCAAGAGTGAACTATTGCTGGCACCGGTTGGCGAGACCGGTGCCTCCGATGAGGGCGACGCGATTTACCGTTTCGTTCGCCAGCGCAATCGCGAAAAGCAACAGCAGGAGGACGTGCGACTGCTCTACGTCGCCGCCACCCGCGCCGCGCAACAATTGCATTTGATGGCGAGCGTGACCGTCTCTGACGGCGAGGGCGAAGATGTTGGCGAGGTGCAGCTCGTTGCGCCACGCGCGACCAGTTTGCTCGCGTCCATGTGGACGGCGGTTGCGGAGGTGTTCATTGACGGCGTGGAGCAGTCGGGTTTCCCTGATAGCGCTTCCATCGAAGCGCCCGGCAGTTCAGCCGCCCGCCGCCCGCCAATCCGGCTCGCGGCCAATTCGCCGATGCCGTCGTTGCCGAATGCGATTGCCGGTGATTGGCACGCGTCGGGCGCGAACGCCGCCACGCTTTCAAGTGCAATCGATTTTGAATGGGCCGGCGATGTCGCGCGCCATGTCGGGACTCTCGTGCATAGCGTGCTGCAAATAATCGCCGACGACGGATTGCAACACTGGAACGAGGCGCGCGTTGCGGCATCGCGAAAATTATTCGAGCGTGAACTCGTGCGCCTTGCGGTAGCGGAAAAGGAGCTTCCGGTCGCGGTGGATCGTGTTGTGCGGGCGCTGACCAATACGCTCGCTGACAAGCGCGGGCGCTGGGCGCTGCAATCGCATTCTCTGGCGCGTTCCGAATGGCGGCTGACCGGCAAGGTTGGGAACACGATTACCCATGTCGCGATTGATCGAACGTTCGTCGATGAAAACGGCGCGCGCTGGATTATCGACTTCAAAACGGGCGGCCATGAAGGTGCCGATATCGAGGCGTTTCTGGACAACGAACAGATCCGCTATCGGCAACAATTGGAAATCTACGCGGCGCTGATACACGTGGTGCAGCAAGGGATTGAATCGCCGCCGATCAAGCTGGGGCTATATTTTCCGTTGCTGTCGGGCTGGCGTGAATGGGATTGGCCAGCCGCTCAATAGCCCCAACTACATCGGCTTCGGTGCCTTCGCCAGTCCCTGGATTAGGTCGCCTGCCTTCACCTGATTGCGTTCAAACCAGCCGCCGTTCATTTCCAGCGCATATCGAACCGGCCCCGCCGCCATGTGCGATATTTCCGTGTGCGGTTGCATCTCGTGAATGCTGACGATTTTGCCCGATTGATCCATGAACGCGACCGCAAGTGGCAGCGGCGTATTCCGCATCCACATGGCGTGATACGCGATATCGGCAAAGACGAACAACATCCCCGAATTGGCCGCCATTTTTTCGCGGAACATGAGCCCCTTCTGACGCGTTTCATCGGTGACGGCAACTTCCGCTTTGACGGTCTGGCTGCCCACTTTTAGCATGATCGTTGGCAGAGTCTTTACCTGCGCATTTGACCGGGCCGGCGCTGAATGCATGCCAAGGCCAATCGCAAATACGATCATGCCGGCGGTTAAAAAAGTTTGTTGAGTTCGCATGGGATTGACGATGAGTGGTGATGGATTTTCGATGTAGATTGGTGGCATGCAGACGGGTATCAACGGCAGCGCGCTATGCTTTTCCGGTGCTGCCAAATCCTCCCGCGCCACGCGAAGTCGCGGCAAATTCGGCAACGACTTTGAACTCGACCTGCAATACCGGTACGACGATCAATTGCGCGATGCGTTCCATCGGCTGGATGGTGAAGGTCATTTGGCTGCGATTCCACACCGAGACAAAAATCTGCCCCTGATAGTCGGAATCGATCAGGCCGACGAGATTGCCGAGCACGATGCCGTGTTTATGCCCCAATCCGGAGCGCGGCAAAACCATGGCTGCATAAGTGGGATTGGCAATGTTAATGGCGATTCCCGACGGCACCAGCGTGGTTTCGCCGGGTTTGAGCACGATGGCGGCGTTAATGCAAGCACGCAAATCGAGCCCGGCGGAACCAGGGGTCGCGTATTGTGGAAGTTGATCGAGAAGACGGTTATCGAGTACACGAACTTCAAGCTGGTGTCGCTTAGACATGTTTGATGGATTTCAGTTTGGGACGCTTCGCCGGTCTGCCGACCTTGGCCAGCCTCATAAGAGCGGATGCGTGGCGAACGATCGCGTCGGCAATGACTGCCTTTGAGGCCGGCCCGATCGGATGATCGCCATGGTCGTCCAGAATAGTGACATCGTTCACATCGGAACCGATTGCCGATGGCGCGTGATTC
>JANLQC010000007.1:0-3664 GCA_031367575.1 Betaproteobacteria bacterium
AGGTCGGGACAATCGACGCCCTTCTTGCACAGTTGTGCATACGGCACGATCTCACGCTCCTGAGCACGGACAACGACTTCAAGCTGGCGGCAAAGCACTGCACTTTGCGCGTCTGGTCTTCGCGGTCGGGTTCGCGCCGAAAGTGACGGCTAACCCTTCGCTCGAGCCGACCCGCTCCGATCTTGCCAGCTCGAGTTGGAATCTCAGGTACGCAAAATATGGCTTATCGCGTATCGGGCGAGTTGCCTTGTCGAAATGCCGCAAACCGACAAGCCGCAAACGCGTCACAGCCAGTATTTCCCTATACCCAATCCCGCCCAACCAAATATTTCTCCAGCAACTCCGACTCGCGCGTGCCCGCCTCCGGCTGCCAGTTGTAACGCCACGTGGCCATTGGCGGCATCGAGGCGAGAATTGACTCCGTGCGCCCGCCCGATTGCAATCCAAAATGCGTGCCTCGGTCCCACACCAGGTTGAATTCGACATAGCGTCCGCGCCGATACGCCTGCCATGCGCGCTCATGTTCGCCGTACGGCACATCGCGGCGGCGTTCGACAATCGGTAAGTAGGCATCGAGAAATGCGTCGCCCACGGCGCGCTGCATCGCGAACGATTTTTCAAAACCGGGCGCGTGAAAATCATCGAAAAATATGCCGCCGATGCCGCGCGGCTCGTTGCGGTGTTTCAGATAAAAATATTCGTCGCACCATTTTTTGAAATGCGGATAATGCTCGGTGCCGAAGGGCTCAAGTGCTGCTTTGTTGACGCGATGGAAATGTACGCAGTCTTCCTCGAAGCCGTAATACGGCGTCAAATCCATGCCGCCGCCGAACCAGAATGCATCTTGTTCAGCGGGCACCGTTGCGCGCGCGATGAAAAAACGCACGTTCATATGAACCGTCGGCACATAAGGATTCTTCGGATGCAGCACCAGCGAGACGCCCATCGCTTCCCACGTGCGCCCGGCGATATCGGGCCGGTTCGCGGCCGCACTGGGCGGCAGGTTGTCGCCCATCACATGCGAGAACAACACACCGCCGCGCTCCAGCAGATTGCCGCCTTCGAGCATGCGAGAGATGCCGCCGCCGCCTTCAGGGCGCTGCCACTCGTCGCACAGGAACGATTTACCGTCGAGCGATTCGAGTTTCGCGACGATGCGGGCTTGCAAATCCAGCAGATAGGTTTTTACGTCAGTGGGATTCATGGGGAAAATAACGGGTTGAAAAAAGTGAATTTTGAATTTGTTGCGGGGGCATCATGAACTCCGTACCTTTTTTGGAACGCGGGAGGTCGAGAGACTTGCAGCACTTTTTCTTTTCTGGCGACCGAAAATTCTCCTCAATCCTCATTTGGAAAAGGAGGAAGTGCTTCGTGATCCGTGCTTCGTGATGCGCGACCCCAAAATTGCAATTTTTCTTCAACACCTGCCCGCTTTACGATTTACGATTTGGCTGAATCCACAAAATTCACAAAACACTAGCACTGGTGCGCCTTCCAGACCTTTTTGCCTCGAAACACCGCGCCAACTGGCGATCTACGCTTTTCGACCGATCGCACGATGGCCAATATCCTTTCGATATTGCATGCCCTTGAAACGTATCGGTTCCAATAACTGGTACGCGCGCTGCTGCGCAATTTTCACCGTTTCGCCGAGTGCCGTCACGCACAACACGCGTCCACCGTTCGTCACCACCTTGCCGTCTTTAACTGCTGTGCCGGCGTGAAACACGCGCGCATCATCGGCCGCTTTCGGCAACCCGCTGATCTCATCGCCCTTGATTGGTGACGCCGGATATCCGGCAGCGGCGATCACGACACCGAGTGCGGCGCGGTGATCCCATTCGGCGTCGATCTGATCGAGCGTGCCGTCGATGGCGTGTTCGATCAAGGTGAGGAAATCGCTTTTCAGGCGCATCATGATTGGCTGCGTTTCCGGGTCGCCCATGCGGGCGTTGAATTCGACGACGCGGGGATGGCCGTGGTCATCAATCATCAGCCCGGCATATAAAAATCCCGAAAACGGCGCGCCCTCTGCCGCCATGCCACGCAGCGTCGGCATGATGATTTCGCGCATGGTGCGGGCATGTACTTCGGGGGTCACCACCGGTGCCGGTGAATACGCCCCCATGCCGCCGGTGTTGGGGCCTTGATCGCCATCAAAAATGCGTTTGTGATCCTGCGATGACGCGAACGGCAGCGCGTGTGTGCCGTCGCATAGGCAAATGAAACTCGCTTCTTCGCCGTGCATGAATTCTTCGATGACCACGCGGGCGCTGTCTTTTTCGTTCGATGGTGCGATGTTCCCGGCAAACATCGCGTCGATGGCGGCCAACGCGTCGTCCAATGTCATCGCAACCACGACGCCTTTTCCGGCGGCGAGGCCATCGGCTTTGACGACGATCGGCGCACCCTCTTTTTCAACATAGGTGCGTGCGGCGGCGGCATCGGTAAAGGTCGCGTATTTCGACGTGGGAATTTTGTGGCGCGCCATGAATTGCTTGGCGAAATTCTTGGACGATTCCAATTGCGCGGCGCGTTGCGTGGGCCCAAAGATGCGCTGCCCCGCGGCCTGAAACGCATCGACCACACCGGCTGCCAGCGGTGCTTCCGGTCCGACCACCGTTAACGCAATTTTTTCGTCCTGCGCGAATTTCAATAAATCCGCAATGCTGGTGAGATTGATGTTAACGAGACCCTCTTCACGCGCCGTGCCTGCGTTGCCGGGTGCCACATATACGCACTGGACATCTGGACTTTGCGTGAGCCGCCACGCGAGAGCATGTTCGCGGCCGCCGGAACCGATGACGAGGAGTTTCATAGCTAAAATCAGTCAGTTAAGTGGCCAGCCCGGAATGGCATCATCGATCCGGGCTTGTAGCTTTATCGTTTCTGCCAGTGCAGCGATGATTCCGTGATAGTGCTTGATATCGTCATAAGAAAGCTGGCGCCCCTTGCGGTCTTTCAGCCATTTCAGGCAGACCTGATAGCCGCCGATATGGTATTCCCAAACGACCTTTGGTACGTCATCAAAATGTTGTACGGCATTGATATACACGCGCCCAAGAATTTCGACATCCGCCATTTTTGAGTCAGGCCGCAGCGGGAGTTTGTTGACACTTCCCTTCCCGCCTGCGGGAGAAGGTGCTTCGTCAAGTTCATCCTGCGTGGTCAACTTGAATTCCACTTTGACGACTTCGTTGCTGCCTGCGACCGGAAAGCGCGACATCTCATCGGTATCGGCTTTCATCAGATGCAGATTGACCAATCGCTCTCCAAGTTTGGCGAGCTTGGCAAAGAGCGACTTGTTGCCAGTCAGCGGCACTCGCGGGAAGTCGCGCTTCAAAAATTCAGCATAGCGAGTGCGATAGCCGGGTGAATAGAGGATCGCGTAAAGGTAGTGAAAAATCTGTTCAGGTGTCGCGCGACCGATTTTGGTTTTGACATCGGCTAAAAATTCGGGTGAGAAGTTGGCGTATCTCTCGGTACTCGGTTCTTGCAATAGATCCTGCTTCGGCTGTGGATAGAGCCATAGCGGAAAACATGACGACCCGTCCTTGATTTCAACAAACACTGCTGGTGCAGGCGTATCAGAAACGAGCGCGTGCTGCCACGTTGCCGCTTTTGTTTGGCGACACAAATTGAAAACCAGATTGTCTTTGCCAGC
>JANLQC010000050.1:0-3494 GCA_031367575.1 Betaproteobacteria bacterium
GCGAACGCATGGCCGCGCAATTTCGCCAGATCAGCCAGACGCCGCTGCCGATGGATATTCCGAAGGGACATTTCTTTGCGCCCTGCGCGTTTGAAATTCCCCGCTTCAATGCCATCAAGAATGAAGTGTTCGGCCCGGTGTTGCATGTGGTCGCGTTTGAGGCGGGCGAACTACTGAAGGTGGTCGATGCGATCAACGCGAGCGGCTATGGCCTGACTTTGGGCGTGCATTCGCGCATCGAAGAAACCATTGAAGCGATCCGGGTTCGCGCACGCGTGGGCAACCTGTACGTGAACCGCAATCAGATTGGCGCGGTGGTGGGGGTGCAGCCGTTTGGTGGCGAGGGATTGTCGGGTACCGGCCCGAAAGCCGGCGGGCCGCATTATCTGTTGCGCTTTGCCTCTGAGCGCGTGGTGACGGTCAACACGGCGGCGGCGGGTGGCAACGCCGCACTGATTGCAAGTTCTGAATAACCGATTTTCCATTGTGTCTTGGCGCACAGACCGCACCGTTGAACTGGTGTTTAGTGGCATTTTCTTCGGAGCGTTGATGCGATTCTTGCTATGCAGTGTCATTTTTTTGGTGGGTGGTTGCGCGGAACTCATCGTGCCGACGCTGCCGGCCTCGAGTTACCATGCAACATTCAACGCGGTACAGGCGTTTTCACTTTCGGCCGTCGGCGATACGGCACCCCCCGGTTGGGAGCCTTGGACACTGTCGCGTTTCACCGCGCGAACCCAATACGGCATCATTGATCACGAAGGCGAACGGGTGCTGGCCGCAAAGGCAAATATTTCCGCCTCGGGCCTGCTTCAGCCCTTGACACTCGCGGTGGCCGAATATCCGTTCATCACCTGGCGTTGGAAAGTGCCGCAATTGATTCCCGGCGCCGACAACGCCACCAGCGTGGGCGATGATTCGCCGGTGCGCGTGATTGTCGCTTTCGATGGCGACAAATCGAAACTGGATTTTGAAGATCAGGCGATTGCGCGCACGGTGAAATTGTTCAGCGGGCGCTATATGCCGTACGCGACCATCCAGTACATATGGGAAAACAAGGCGACCCTGGAAACGGTGCTGGAAAACGCGCGTACCTCGCGCTCAACAATGCTGGTGGTGGAAAGCGGCCCGGCGCGCCTCGGCCAATGGCTGACCTTCAAGCGCGACGTGCGAGCGGATTTTCAACGCCTGTTCGGCGAGCCACCGGGGCCGATTACCTTCGTCGGCGTCATGACCGATTCCAATTCAACAGGCACTCAAACCAGTGCGTACTACGGGGATATACGGTTTACGCGGGAGGAGTAGTTTCAATGCGCAATCATCGGCGGCGTCATTCCCGGATCGAGTCCGGGAACGACATTGCGCTTTTGAATTAGGAGAGCGCCAGAAAACAACCTGAACACCAGCATTGGCGCGGTGTATCAGAGGTTTATGTTCGAGGAACCGCGCCAGTGCTTGAGTTTATCCGCAGGGAACTTCTATTTGCCCTAAATTCTTGTCATCCTCGCGAAAGCGGGGATCCATTTTTCGTTTCATCTCACATGTTTACGAAACTTGGATTCCCGCTTTCGCGGGAATGACAGGGTAAATAGAAGAACCCCAAGCCGCTAAAGTTTCTTCATCCCCGGCGGCGCTTGCTCACCGGACAGTAGCACCAGCATTGAACGGCCCTCGCCTTTCCACGAATCCACCGCGTCCTGGAATAATTCAATCACCGTTTCCAATTGGCTTTCGTGATGCGCGGCAAAGGCATCGGTGTGGTCGAAATAGATCAGATACGCTTCGGATCCCACCCAGTCAAAATCGGTAATGCAATCGTAGAAAGCGTCCCAGTTGTTACCGAAATGCGAGGGAAATTTCATCGCCACGGCGGCGTGATTGAGGAACTGTTCCCTTTTCTCGATCTTCTTTCCCTCGAGATGGAAAAAAGCCATGCTTTTGGCGCGCGCAAGAGTTGAAAGTTCCGCGACGGTCGCGTGGGATTTAAGCCAATAGACGCCGCGCGGCGCATCGCCGGTGAAAAGATTCTTGAGTTCGGGTGAGGGCATTTTGCGCTTTCGTTATTCTCTGATTTGCCTGAATGAAGCGTAGTGGTCCGCCGTGTAATAACAAATAGTTTGTTGACCGCCGCCGCAGATGATGCGCCGCGCCCCGCGACTGCGCACGCCGGGTGTCTTGACGGTGTATTCACGATAAAAACCGCGCGCCTCTTTCGGCAGAATCCGTTCCCGGTTTGAAAATGTGACGCCATCCTGTAAGTAGGGAAATGGGCCACCCTTGCGGACGAGCTGAAGGGTTTCGCGGGCCTCTTTTGGCAATTCGGCCGCACTGATGCGCTCAAAGCCGCCACTTTTTTCAAATGCATGCGATGGCAAATTGCCAAGGCACGCGAACGCCAGCGCAAGCGAAAAAATCGGCGCGAAAATCATTTGCACTGTTCGGAACACACGCATCTCCTGTCTGTTTTGGCACCGGCGTCATTTGCCGCTGGCGCACGCCACTATTTTAGCCGGTCGAAATCGTCACTTTGCGGATCGCGGGCAATGCGGACAATGCTCCGCATACAAAATCATGTGATGATCCTTGATCACAAAGCCGAGCTGCTTGGCGACTTTCTCCTGGCGTTTTTCGATCTCCGGATCATTGAATTCTTCCACATGCCCGCAACTGACACAGACGATATGATCGTGATGGCTGCCTTCGTTCAATTCAAAAACCGCCTTGCCACTTTCAAAGTGGTGGCGCTGCAACAGCCCGGCCTGTTCGAACTGCGTCAGCACCCGATACACGGTCGCAAGGCCGATATCGGCGTTGTCGTGCAGCAGCATTTTGTACACGTCCTCGGCCGACAAATGCCGCTGCCTGGAATGTTGAAACAGGTCGAGCACTTTCAGGCGCGGAAACGTCGCCTTCAATCCCATGTTCCGTAACTCTGTTGATTCGGACATCGCAACTCCGTGACGCGGACAATGACGCAATTGACAACAATCATATGCTGTTTTTGCCCGCGCCACGCAGGCACGCCGGTAACACGAAGATCGCATGGAATGCGAGCGAGGCGCGAATCGACGAACGGCTATAATGGGCGATTCATTCAGGCAATTGTTCAGGAAGAAAGCATATGCGTTATTTTCATGTAGCCATCACCGTCGCAGGATTGGGTTTGCTGGCAGGCTGCGCCGGATTCGGCGTCCACCGCATCGATATCCAGCAAGGCAATTTGGTGACGCAGGAGCAACTCGACAAAGTGAAGTCCGGCATGAGCCGAAACGAGGTCAGGAACACGATCGGCACACCGCTGATGCAGGACGTGTTCCATTCCAATCGTTGGGATTACTTTTTCACCAATGATCAAGTCACCAAGTACGGCCCGTTCGGGCGCGACACGCAGAAATATCACGTGACGATTTTGTTTGAAAACGAAAAAGTCGCGAACATTGATGGTCAGGCGTCGCCGGTGGAAATCCTGACCGGCGGCGGTGATCGACGCAGCC
>JANLQC010000057.1:0-7470 GCA_031367575.1 Betaproteobacteria bacterium
GCTGGGCCGGGCCGGTCGCGGAATACGCGGTCACCGATATCCTTGCCTCCGGTGATCGATCACGATTCGAACAAACCTTTGCCCGCCTCCTCGAAGGCAAAACCAAGCATGCACTGATCGAAGTGACGCTGGCGACCCAGAGCGCGCAAGTGCCGGTCGAACTGAAACTCGCGGCGGGCGCGCAGGACGCGGGCAAGATTTCGACCGTGATGGGCTGGTTTCGCGATGTCAGCATGGAAAAGGCGAAAGAGGCGGCGGCCAATGTGCAGGGTACGCACCTGCTGGATCTGGTCGAAAGCATTTCGGATGCCTGCGTAGTGGAAAACGGCGACGGCTTTGTTGAGATGGTGAACGTGGCGTTTTGCGAACTATTCCGCATCGAGGCCGCCGCGCAATCGCTGGTGGGAATTTGTTGCGCCGATCTGTTCACGCAGGCGTCCGCGGTCACCGACAAGAAAGTTGCACCCATTTATTTTCCGCTCGGCGCAACCGAGAGCGACAAATTTGAATTCACGTTCACCGATGGCAAACGCGCTATCCAGCATTCACTGCCGGTGGCGGGCGAACAGGGCATCGCCGGCCGCCTGCATGTTTTCCGCGCCATCAAGTCCGCCGCGAACAAGTCCGGTGGATCCGCGGTGCCGGGATCGGCGACACTTGCCGCGCAATCGCAGCTGGTCGAAAAAATCGCGCGTAATCTCGCCACGACACTTGAAAGCGCCGGCAACGCCATCCACCGCGCCGAGCAAATGCACCTGCCCAACGCCGTGCTCGAACACTTCCGCCGCGTTGAATCGGCTGCGCAATCGGCGTTCACGGACATCGCCGGGCTGATTGATTTATCGCATGTCGAATCGGGCGAACTCAGACTCGAGTCGATGGAATTTCATCTGCGCGACCGCATCGCCAACATGCTCGATGCGGTGGTGCCGATGGCCGAGGAACGCTCAATCCAGTTGCGCCTTTCGGTCGAGCAGGATGTACCCGAGCATTTGGTCGGCGATGGCGCGCGCCTGATGCTGGTGTTGCGCAGCCTTCTTGAAGCGGGCATGTCCAGCGCTGCTGGTGAACAAGGTGGTGGCCAATTGGCACTGGTGGTTGAGCCCGAGTATACGGCCGAGAACCAGATTCACTTGAGTTTCCGAGTTGAGAGCATGCCGCCCAAAGGCGGTACCCGGCAAAAGGGATCGTCGGCGACCGGCCTCATGCAGTTGTCGCTGGCACGCCAGATCGTGCGCGCGATGGGCAACAAAGGGGCCGGCAAAATCGACGTGCGCGAGAAAAAGGAAACCACCGTTCACCAGTTCACGGCCGTGTTTCCATATCGCAGTGCAAAGGATCCAAAGAGCCGCCCGACCTTCGTCACGCTCACCGGTTTGCCAGTGCTGATTGTCAGCGCCGATCCCGCACAACGCAAGGAACTTTCCGATCTCGCGCGCAGTTGGCGCATGCTGCCGCGTGAGGCGGATAACGCCGGGGTCGCATTGCAATTGCTCGCGCGCATGTTGTCCGAATCAAATCCGATTCCGCTCGTGATCACGTCGAATGAATTGCCGATTCAGGATGGCTTCCTGCTCGGCTACCGCATCAAGCACCATCCGCGTTTGAAACAGACGGTCGTCATCATGCTCGCCAAATCCGGCAAGCCGGGCGACGCCATTGCCTGCCGCGAAAACGGCATCAGCGCCTATCTGCGCCACCCGATCGCGCCCAACCAGATCAACGAAGCGATCTCGGCCGTCATGGGCACCGCA
Source organism: Betaproteobacteria bacterium (assembly GCA_031367575.1). Taxonomy (GTDB): domain Bacteria; phylum Pseudomonadota; class Gammaproteobacteria; order Burkholderiales; family Usitatibacteraceae; genus UKL13-2. Next base: position 1,755 of record JANLQC010000057.1, read on the forward strand.
GACGACGATGCCGAAGCCACATCGACACTGATCACGCGTCACTCGCTGCGCGAAGCGAAAGCCGGCAGCGTGCTGATTGTCGATCCGAACCGTGAACACGCGATTGTCGCCATCAGCGCGCTGCGAAAAAAAGACTATCGCGTGGTTCATACCGATACTGCGGATGAGGCCTACACCGAAATCAGTCAGGACGTGTTTGATTTGCTGATCATCGACCCGATGGCGAAAGGATTCGCCGAACTCGGCATCGAAGGAATATCGGATCGCCTGCAAGAAAAATTTGCGCTTGCCTCGGTATCGATACCGGTGTTGCTGGCGGTCGAGGAAGATGTTTCTGCGGTGGAGTTTGGCTTCAGCGGGATGCTGAAGAAGCCGTATGAGAAAGAGGTTTTGTTGCAGAAGGTGGCGGGGTTGATTCCGGTGAAGATGGGGGGGGTGAAGGTAGTGGGGTGAAGGCGCGCAATCAATGCGACGACGATGTTTCTTGGAAAGATAACCAAAGATGGCGATGGGTGCAAAGGCACGTGATCCAAATACACCCTATGAGGTTTACGAGTTCGCTGTGAACGGCAAGGTGTACTACGTTGGCATTGGTCAAGCAAACAGCAAGCGTGCGACGGACAGGTGGAACTATGTCAGCAAGCAAATTGATCGCCTTAATCGCGAAGGCACACTATCGCCGGGAAAGCTGCGTGATATCGAGAAACCCAGTGGCGCAGTTATCCGCAGACTGATCGAGATGGGCATTGACGGCCATAAAATTTCATACCCTTGGCGAGGTACGGGCCGGGGCGAGGCTCTTCGGCAAGAAGCACTACGGATTGAAACTCTTGTTGCGCAAGATTGCAGGCTCGCAAACATTGATGGCAATCCATTCCCTGCGTCGGTCGATGAAATTCTTGAATATCTGAATATCAAGTAGGCGTAGCCCACATGCCACGAGGCGAAATCCGAGGCTGCCCCAGCGTTTTAATTTCCCGGAATACGCCCTTCTCCTTCCGGGCTGCGCATATGCGTCAATGTCCTGATGCAAAGCAGGTTTCGGCGACTTAACCTGCACGTCTGGAGTCAAGCAAGGCATCCACCATTTCCGCAAATCCCTTTCCGCAACGGTATGCCGTAACGTAGGTGGGTTGGTAAAGCAGAAAATCTAGAAACATTCTTACGTTGGCCACACCCACCGAATACGGAAAATAAGCAAACATCGGCGCATCGTTGGGCGAGTCGCCCGCGAATACGAACTCATTTTTGTAGACGTCCATATCAACCCCGAAACGCTCTTTCATAAAAAGTTGCGTGGTCGACAGTTTGTCGTACTCGCCCAGCCAGCCGTTGACGTGAATAGAACTGATCTTCGCCGTCAAACCTGCGGCTTCCATGATTGATTTTATTTTTTCAATTTCCTCGCGCGGCAACGCTGGAACGTCTTCGCAAAAATCGATCGCGATGTCGGCTTCGCGGTAAGGTTGATCGGAAGCGAGTGCGGTGCCGGGTACGGCTTGCAGAATATGCTGCGCGATTGCCGATAATTTTTCGCGGTCGCGCTGACGCGTGGCGTCGTCTTTGATGAAGCGTTGCTTGAGTTTTTTTTCCGCGTGATCGAACCAGAAGTAGAACGCGCCGTTCTCGCCGACCACGCCATCGACCGGCCACATGCGCGCGATGTGGTCGCACCAGCCAGCGGGGCGGCCGGTGATCGGCACGGTGATGAAGCCGGCGCGTTTCAGGGCGGCCATCGACGCATAGGCTTCGGGCGTGAGTTGGCCGTCGGTGGTGAGCGTGTCGTCGATGTCGAACAGGACGCCTTTGATTTGGCGACGGGCGGCGAGGGGGAAGTCGGCGAGGGGTTTCATTTCCATTCCATCACCGAACACCAAGTCACGTCGTCCCGGCGCGGCCGGGGGCCAGTCCGATCCAACATTTTTGAAGCACGACGGGACTGGATTCCGGCCTGCGCCGGAATGACGGAACATTTATGTGAGGAGAATAACTTTTTTGCGAGACACCAACGCTGGCAAGCCTTTCCAGCCATTTATGCTCGGAGAAGCTCATGGATGCTAGACTTTCGCTTTCGCGAGAATGAATGCCGCCGCGCGTTCACGCTCAGCCGCATCCATATGCAAACCACATTTAGTGCGCCGCCAAAGGATGTCGTCAGGCATCCGCGCCCACTCGTGTTGCATGCAGTAATCGATTTCGCGTTCGGACAACAGCGTCGCGCCCGCACCGAACAATTCGCCGAGTGCCGCCATGGATCGCGCACCGTCCAGCACTTGCCCGGTGCGGGAACCGTGGCGTCCGGCGAGGCGTCGCAGGTAATCAATCGGCAATCCCGGATGTTTTTTTGTCGCGGCATTCGTGACCTCATCGAGCGATTCGATATCGCCGCCGGGCAACACTTCGTTTGCCGTCCATGCATCGGTCATCAATGGGTAAAACGCTTTCAACTCGCGCAACGCCTCTTCGGCAAGACGCCGATAGGTGGTGATTTTGCCGCCGAAAATCGACAGCAGCGGTAACGTGCCCGCATCATCATTGACCTTCAGCACGTAGTCGCGGGTGATCTCGGCGGGGTTGTCGCTGCCGTCGTCATATAGCGGGCGCACACCGGCGTAGCTCCACACGACCTCGGATTCGCGTATCGGTTTGGCAAGAAAACGATTGACCGCTTGCACCAGGTAGCGCGTTTCTTCCGGGGTGATTTTCGCGGCGTCGTCGAGGCGCTCAACACTCACATCGGTGGTGCCGATCAGACTGAATTTTTCTTCAAAGGGAATCACGAACACGACGCGCTTGTCGCTGTTTTGCAGGATATAGGCGTGATCCTTGTCGTGAATGCGCGGCACCACGATGTGGCTTCCCTTCACCAATTTGGCGGTCGCACTCATGCGGATTCTTAACGTGTCGTCGAGCAAATTTTTCACCCATGGCCCGGCGGCATTCACCACACCACGCGTGTTGACGACAGACTCGGTTTGCGAATCGACATCGCGCAGCGTGAGTTGCCACGCGCCGTTTGCACGATGGCCGCCAACGAGCCTGGTGCGAACGCGAATCTCGGCGCCGTGATCACGCGCGCAGATGGCGTTCAGCACGGTGAGCCGCGCATCATCCACGCGCGCATCGGAATAAAAAAATCCGCGCCTGATCACCGGCTTCAAACCGGCGCTGTAGGTCTCGTCGGGAAACATCACCGTGCGCGAGCCGGGCAACGAAATTTTTCCGCCGATATGGTCGTACATGAATAATCCCACGCGCACCATCCACGCGGGGCGCATGTGTTTGTCGTGCGGCAGGATGAATTCCAGCGGGTGAATGATGTGCGGCGCGATTCTGAGCAATACTTCGCGTTCCTGCAACGCCTCGCGCACCAGGCCGAATTCGTATTGCTCAAGGTACCTGAGGCCGCCGTGGATGAGTTTGGAACTCCATGAACTGGTGGCGGAGGCAAGATCATCCTGCTCGACCAGCAACACGCTGAGTCCGCGCCCGGCCGCATCGCGCGCGATGCCGCAGCCGTTGATGCCGCCGCCGATGATGGCGAGATCAAAGATTGGCTTAGTCATCGTGCGCGCTGTGTGAAAGAGGTCTTTGCCCGCGAAACCGCTCCAGCCAAAGCAAGGAAAAAGCGGTCTTGGTATCGGTGATCTCGCCAGTGCCGACTTTTTCTACCGCCTCACGCAGCGACATGGTGAAGATTTCCAGAAATTCGCCTTTGTCACGCTGGTGCCCAAGGTGCGTGAGGTCGCGCGCGACATGAAGCTCGATCACTTCGTTCGAGTAGCCGATGCCCGCATGCAAGGTCGCGACGTGATTCCAGTGCTGCGCGGTATGGCCGGTTTCTTCCAGCAACTCGCGCTCGGCCGTTTTGGCATGCGCTTCACCGGCATCGATTTTGCCGGCCGGCAGTTCGATGAAATGGCGGCGCACCGGGTAACGATATTGATGCTCGAAAATCAATGTGTCGTCATCGATAAACGCGGCAATCACCACCGCGCCCGGATGCAATACATATTCGCGAAACGATTCGCTGCCATCCGGCAGCCGCACCCGATCCGATTGGACGCGGATCAGTTTGCCGTCAAGCAGACGCTCACTGGACAGCGTGTGTTCGGTGAGATCGGCGAACTCAGAAGGAACGCTGAATGGCATTCAGACAGGCCGTCATCAACACGCCCGGAAACAGGCCCAGCGCCAGCAAACCAAACGCGTTGACGGCAAGCAGGCCGCGAAAACCCGCGGCCGCGATGATCGGCGACGTATCGGTGGGCGCGTCGAAATACATCAATTTCACGATACGCAGATAGTAGTAGGCACCGATCACGCTCATCAATACCGCGAACACCACCAGCCAGGTATAGCCGGCATTGAGCGCGCCTTCCAGCACCGCGAGCTTGGCCCAGAAGCCGAGGAACGGCGGGATGCCCGCCATCGAAAACATCACCATCAGCATCAAAAACGCAACCCGCGGTGAACGCTGATTGAGTCCCTTCACATCCTCAATATTTTCGGCTTCAAAACCGGCGCGCGACAGCAGCATGATCATGCCGAACGCGGCGAGCGTCATGAGCACATACGAGATGCTGTAAAACATGCCGGCCGAATATCCATTCTTGGTGCCCGCCAAAATCCCCAGCAGCAGGAAGCCCATGTGCGAAATGGTGGAATACGCGAGCATCCGTTTCAGATTGGTTTGCGCGATGGCGACGATGTTGCCCAACGCCAGCGAGAGAACCGCCATGATCACCAGCATGCCCTGCCAATCGCCTATTGCGCCACCCATTGAATCAACGAGGATGCGCATGATGAATCCGAACGCCGCGATCTTGGGCGCAGTTCCGATGAACAACGTCATCGCGGTGGGCGCGCCTTCGTACACGTCCGGCACCCACATATGGAACGGGACCACGCCGAGTTTGAACGCGAGGCCGGCGACGACGAAGACGAGGCCGAAAGTGATGAGGGGGTCGTTGGCACGGCTGGCTTCGATGATCCTGGCGACGGTGGCCACATCGAGCGAACCGGTCGCGCCGTAAATCATCGACAGGCCGTACAGCAACAATCCAGAGGCGAGCGCGCCGAGTATGAAATATTTCATCGCCGCTTCGGAAGATTTGGCCGAATCACGATTCAACGCGACCATGGCATAGGTTGCCAGCGCGAATAATTCCAGACCGAGATAGAGCGAGACGAAATGATTGGCCGACACCATCACCATCATGCCAAGTGTCGCGAACAAAATCAGCAGAATGAATTCGCCGCTGAACAACTGGCGCGCAACCAGATAGGCGCGGCTGTAGATGATGACAATAGTGACCGCGATCACGATGGTCGCCTTCAGAACCATCGCCATGCCATCGACGACGAACATGCCGTTGAACGCATGGCGCGGCGCTTCAATCGGCGCGTACAGGCCAATTGCAACCAGAATCAACGTGATGATCGACAGGAAAAACAATCTGCCTTCGCGTTTTTCCGGCGCGGAAAACAAATCGACCACCATCACGATCAATGTCATGACCAGCAGGAAAATTTCCGGGGCGGCAATGGAAAGATTGAGAGCGGAAAACGTCATCACTTTGCGTCCTAATTGTCCTAATTGTCCTAAACGTCCTAAGCGTCCTAATTCAATTTTCCGGCGGCGACATGCGTCAGAAGCGCGTCCACCGAGGCATGCATGACGTCGGTAAACGGCTGCGGATAAACACCCATCACC
>JANLQC010000079.1:0-2176 GCA_031367575.1 Betaproteobacteria bacterium
TCTGTTCGCCGAAGCCGTGCCCGCGCACAAGGAATGGGCGTGTACGCGGCTCAACCTTTTCACCCAGGCTTACAACACCAAACTGATTCGCAAGGAAGATCTGCCGAAGTCGTTTGATGAATTGAAGCAACCGCAGTGGAAAGGAAAACTCGGTATCGAAGCCGACGATCCGCCATGGCTCGCGGGCGTTGCCGCCGAAATTGGCGAAGCGAAGGCGCTGCAGATTTTTCGCGACATTGTGCGCAACAATGGCCTGTCGGTTCGCAAGGGTCATACGCTGCTCACCAATTTGGTGGTTTCCGGCGAAGTGCCGCTGGCACTCACGGTCTACAACTATCGCGTCGAGCAATTGAAGAATAAAGGCGCGCCGATCGACTGGTTCACCATCGGCCCGGCGATCGCATTGCCCTGCGGCATCGCGGTATCGCGTGCGGCACCGCATCCCAACGCCGCGTTGCTGTTCTATGATTTCATGCTAGGCGAAGGGCAGGCGATGTTGGCGAAGCGCGATTTTGTGCCTGCCAGCCGCACCATCGATTCGCCATTGACGAAAGGGGCGATACGTTTTCTTGACCCGGCTGCAGTGATTGACCAGCAGGGAAAATGGAGCAGGCTTTATGAAGAGATTATTGTTAAGCAGGGCCGCTAACGGCGAACGCTCGGAAATGGAAAATATTGTCATCCTGAGCGCAGCGAAGGATGTTGTCGCAACCAGATCCTTCGCTGCGCTCAGGATGACAACTTTCCTGGTATCTGCAATCAATTTTAGGAACATTAATGACCCTCTCCGACCCCTTCGCCCTGCAAGTCCTGAAAATGGCCGAGCAGGAAACCCACGGCTGGAAAATGATGATCGGCGGCAATTGGGTGGAGAGCCGTTCCGGCAAACGCACCACCACCTTGAACCCTGCCTACGATGAGCCATTGGCCGATGTGCCTGATGGCAACGCCGACGATATTCAAGCCGCCGTTGACGCCGGCAAAGCGGCGTTTCCGGCGTGGCGCGCCATGCATGTCGATGAGCGCGCCAAACACTGCAAGGCCTTCGCCAATGCGGTGCGCGGGATGGCGCGCGAGTTCGGCATGCTGGACGCCATCGACAGCGGCAACGCGTTGTTACCGATGATCGAGGACGCGAAAAAAGGTGCCTCGCTGCATGATTTTTTCGGTGGCCTCGGCATGGAAATGAAAGGCGAAACCATTCCCACTCCCGGCGGCGGACTGGATTACACACGCCCCGAACCGTATGGCGTGGTGGCGCGCATCATTCCCTTCAATCACCCGATTTCATTTGCGGCCGGCAAGATCGCGCCGGGGCTGATCGCGGGCAACACCGTGATCCTGAAACCGGCCGAGCAAACGCCGCTATCGGCATTGCTGATGGGCAAATTGATTCAGGCGCACTTCCCGCCCGGCGTGGTGAATATCGTCACCGGCGATGGCCCTAATTGCGGCGCGCCACTGACGCGTCACAAAGATGTGCGCCGCATCGCCTTTACCGGCAGTGTCGAAACCGGCAAAGCCATCATGGCGGCGGCCGGCATCAAGCATGTCAGCCTTGAGCTCGGCGGCAAAAATCCGCTCATTGTTTATCCCGATGTCGATATCGATAAAGCGGCGGCAGCGGCAGTGGCGGGAATGAACTTCACCGTTTCGCAGGGGCAATCGTGCGGCTCCAACTCACGCGTGTTCGTCCACAAAAAAATTCACGATGCCTTTATGGCGGCGGTGCTGGCGCGCGTCAAAAAAATCCGCATTGGCTTGCCGGAATTGGAGGCCACGCAAATGGGCCCGGTGATCACCCGCGAACATTACCATCGCGTGATGGGCTTCATTGAGACCGGCAAAAAAGAAGGTGCCACCATTGTTTGCGGCGGTGGCCACGCGCCGGGCGAACAACTTGAAAACGGCTACTTCATCGACGCCACCATTTTTGTCGGTGTCAAACACGGCATGGTCATCGAGCAGGAGGAAATTTTCGGCCCGGTGATGAGCGTGCTGACGTGGGATGATGAAGCGACGATGTTAAATGAAGTCAACGACATCGACTTCGGCCTCTGCGCCAATATCTGGACCAACGATATCGGCACGGCGCTGCGCATGGCGGATTCAATCGAAGCCGGTTATGTGTGGATCAACGGCCATGGCGGCAAACGTTTCAAGGGTGCGCCGTTCG
>JANLQC010000131.1:0-15635 GCA_031367575.1 Betaproteobacteria bacterium
CCCGCCGACCTTGCTAAAGAACGCGGACACCGCAATGTTCCACGGCAAAGCACTGGGGAAAAACACCTACCAGTTTTTCACTCCGCAAATGAATATCGCGGTCAAGCGGCGCGCGGCGATGGAATCCAATCTGCGCGCGGCCGTCAACAATGGAAATTTCTCATTGGTGTATCAGCCACAGATCGACCTTAACAGTGGTGAAATTGTCGCCTTTGAGGCGTTGGTGCGTTGGGTGCATGAAGGTGGCGGCACCATGATGCCGGGTGAGTTCATTCCGCTGGCCGAGGAAACGGGCTTGATCAACGAGATCGGCGGATGGGTATTGCGTGATGCGTGCCGGCAGGCAGTTGCATGGCGGCGCGCGGGACATCCGCCACGACGGATGGCGGTCAATCTTTCCGCACGCCAACTCATGGATAAGGGTTTCGTCGAATTGTTGGTGGCGATTCTTGACGAAACGGGAATGGATGCGGATGCGCTCGAACTCGAGATCACGGAAAGCCAGGTCATGCGGCAGGGCGAAGGCAGCGTCGCGTTGCTCAACGACATCGCGGCACTGGGAGTGCGTCTCGCCGTCGATGATTTTGGCACCGGATACTCGAGCCTTTCCTATTTGAAACGTCTGCCTTTCGGCACATTGAAGATTGACCAGAGTTTTGTGCGTGACATTACGGTCGATCCCAATGACACCGCTATCGTGGTCGCCATCATCAGCATGGCGCGCAGCCTCGATCTTGAAATCATCGCCGAAGGCATCGAGACGGCGGGGCAATTGTCGCTATTGCGCGCCAAGGGTTGCACGGTGGGGCAGGGCTACTATTTCAGTGTGCCGAAATCGGCGGATGAACTTGCGCCGATGCTATTGCGAAAATCAATTTTTGAGACCCAAACCGCCGCGTATGGCAGCTGATTGCGACGCGGTATTTCGCACCGGCATTGTCCCGAATTGATCGGTGGCTATGCCAGTATGAGAAACATCGCGGGCACCTTGACGACTTCAATGGCGGCTTTGCGCCATGCCGCCACCGGCTGCTGGACAATGCGTTCAGTGGGCCCGGTCAGATCGCTCGCCATGCAAAGTCGCGTCGCCGGTGCCAGCGTTGCGATCAGATCCGCCATCAACGCATGATTGCGATAAGGCGTTTCAATAAACATCTGTGTCATGTCGCGTCGGCGTGATTCCTGCTCCAGTTCGCGGATCGCTGAAATGCGCGCGGTTTTTTCCTGTGGAAGATAGCCGTGGAATGCAAAGCGTTGTCCGTTCAGGCCGCTCGCCATCAAACCCAGCAAGATCGACGAAGGCCCCACCAGCGGCATGACGCGAATGTCAGCACGGTGCGCCAACTCAACAATCATTGCGCCCGGATCGGCGACGCCCGGCGCACCGGCCTCGGACACCAGTCCAACATCGTATCCACCTTGAAGCGGCACCAGCATTTCCGCCAACGCCGCCTTGCCGGTGCGTGCATTGAGTTCAACAATTGACAGGTCACGCATTGGCCGTTCGATGCCAAGGGATTTCAGGAACGCGCGCGCCGATTTGGCATTTTCCGCGATGTAGTAATCCAGCCGCGACGCGATGGCAATCACATCGCGCGGCAGAATCGCGGCAGGTGTGAATGGCACCGACAGATTTGATGGGATGAGGTACAAAGTGCCGGTGGCATTCATTCCAGCACGTTGAATCCTTCCTGCCTGAGCATCCCGCACAAAGCGATGAGCGGCAAACCGACCAGCGCAGTCGGGTCGTCACTCTGCATTGACGCAATCAAGGCAATGCCAAGGCCTTCCGATTTCGCGCTGCCGGCGCAATCCAGCGCGTCCTCAAGATTGAGATAGCGTTCAATTTCAACAATGCCAAATTCGCGAAAGACAACCGTGGTTGGAATCACGATCGATTGCGAGTGCCCGGTATCAGCGTCGATCAGCGCCACGCCACTGTGAAAAATCAGTGACCGACCGCGCATCGCGTTCAACTGCCGCCGCGCTGCTTCGCGCGTGCCCGGCTTGCCAATCGGCATGCCATCGAGTTCGGCAACCTGATCGGAACCGATGATGAGTGCCCCGGGATATTGGCCCATAACGCTTGTCGCTTTTTCCAATGAAAGGCGCAGGGCCGTTTCTGCCGGCAATTCTTGCTGAAGCGCGGCTTCCTCGACACGCGGCTGGGAGACCGCGAATGGGAATTGCAAGCGCCGCAGCAATTCGGCGCGATATCGCGAGGTCGAGGCCAGTACAATTTTCTTCTTCAAAATCAATCACTTTTTGACTATTTGGCGTCAAAATCATATCATGTCACTCCTTTGATCAAGCAGATGCTGCATGTCCGACACCATTCAGGTTGACCGATTTATCCGGCAGAAACAGACCGTTTCCGGCCAATATGCGCCACGCGAATTGGCCGGACTGGCCGAACAATTGGCGGGTGACGAGGGAGAGATCCGGTTTACCCTGACGGGCAGTGAGGCTAAAGACTCTGCGGGTGGTCAAAAGCGGCGAATTCGGTGTATAATTTCGGGTTGGTTTTTGGTGCTGGATCCGGGAAGCGTCAAGCCGATGAGGCTCGATCTGGATATTGAAAGCAACTTGGTGGTGGTAAAAGATGAATCGGCGCTGCCGCCGCTCGAGTTTGAAACCGAAGACGAAGATTACATTGTCTGTGCCGCCGAGATGAATGTGATGGAGCGCGTCGAGGAAGAGATCCTGCTTGATTTGCCGTCGGCGCTGCTAAAGCGTGCTGGCACAGTGAACAAGTCGGCCACATCCAAGACGAACGCGAAATCCCCTGCATCCCCTGCATCCGATGGGTCGGCAACGGCCGACACGGGCGCCGCGAAAGTATCACCGTTCGCGCGGCTCGCGGTGTTGAAAAAGAAATAGCGCGGTAGCCGCATTGATCGCACAGAATGACGAAATATTGACTAAGGAGTATCAACATGGCAGTCCAACAGAACAAAAAATCCCCGTCCAAGCGCGGCATGCATCGCGCCCATGACTTTTTGACCACGCCTGCGCTGGCCGTCGAGCCAACCACCGGTGAGACCCATTTGCGTCACCATATCAGCCCGACCGGCTACTATCGTGGCCGCAAGGTCATCAAGACCAAGGCCGACGAGTAATCCGCGTCGGCAAAACTCAGTTTTTGACAGGCAGACTGCACGAAAAGTCTTGTTGAACCGGCAATAAAATATAATGAGCCGGTTCATCTCACCCCGGCCCCGCTCCTTTGGCGAGGGCAAGAAATGCAGCGCGATGACACATCCTCATCCTTCATCGCGCCGGATCAACAGGTAGAGACTTTTCCAAACTATGCAGATCAACATTTCGATTGACGCGATGGGCGGCGATCACGGCCCATCGTCAACCGTTCCGGCGGCGCTGCAGTTTCTCGCCCGTTCACCCGGGTGCGGCGTGTTGCTGGTCGGCAATCCCCAAATTATTCAGGCCGAACTGGATCGCGCCCGCGCCGCAGATGTGCTCGGCCCGGATCCCTCCCGATTGAGGGTGGTCGCGGCGACTGAAGTGGTCGGCATGGACGAGGATATCCGTTCTGCGATCCGCAACAAGAAAAACTCCTCGATGCGCATTGCCATCGATCTCGTGAAAACCGGCGACGCGCACGCGTGCGTCTCAGCCGGCAACACCGGCGCGCTGATGGGAACCGCCAAATTCGTTCTGAAGACGCTGCCGGGCATCGACCGGCCGGCCATCTGTGCGGCGTTGCCGACACGGCATGGCGTTGTCTACGTGCTGGATTTGGGCGCGAACGCGCAATGTACCCCCGATCATTTACTGCAATTCGGCATCATGGGCGCGATGCTTTGCACGGCGGTTGAAGGCAAGAAAAACCCCACCGTCGGCCTTCTCAATATCGGCTCGGAGGACATCAAGGGCAATGAGAGCGTGAAAGCGGCCGGCGAGCTCCTCAAATCGAGCCACCTCAATTTCTTTGGCAACGTTGAAGGCACCGATATCTACAAGGGTACGACCGATGTCGTCGTGTGCGACGGTTTCGTTGGCAACGTCATGCTGAAGACCTCGGAAGGCATGGCAAAAATGATGGGCGAGTTTCTCAAGGCGGAATATGAAAACGGCCTTTACAGCAAGTTTGCTGCCGCAGTGTCGTTGCCGGTGATACGGCGTTTCCGGCATCGCATGGATCACCGGCGCTATAACGGTGCGGCCTTGCTTGGGCTGCATGGCGTCGTCGTGAAGAGTCACGGCTCGGCCGACGCCGTCGCTTTTTCCCACGCGCTCAGCCGCGCCGCCACGGAAGTTGAGCACGGATTGTTGGATCTCATTACCCGCGAAATAGAGCGGCTTCATGCCGAAGGCATGATGCTGCCGAAACGAGCACCACAAGTTGGGGTGGCATCATGATCTATTCGCGTATTATCGGCACCGGCAGTTACCTGCCTGAACGCGTGGTGACCAACCGCGACCTCGAGAAAATGGTCGATACCAACGACGAATGGATTGTCTCGCGCACCGGCATCCGCGAGCGTCATTACGCCGCCGACGACCAAAACGCCAGCGACCTCGCCGTTGAAGCCTGCAAGCGCGCGCTGCATGCGGCGCATGTGCATCCCGACGAAATCGAATTGATCATTTTGGCGACCTCGACACCGGATATGGTGTTTCCCTCGACCGCTTGCATACTTCAGGACAAGTTGGGCATCAAACACAGCGTTGCATTCGACCTTCAGGCAGTCTGTTCCGGCTTTGTATTCGGCCTCGCAACGGCTGACCAATTCATCCGTGGCGGTTCGTTCAAGTGCGCGCTGGTGGTGGGTACTGAAGTGTTTTCACGGATCATGAATTGGCAGGATCGCACCACCTGCGTGTTGTTCGGCGATGGTGCCGGCGCGGTCGTGGTAAAGGCCTCGAATGCGCCGGGCATTCTCACCACACACCTTCATACCGATGGTCGCTACCGCAATATGTTGTGTACGCCCGGAACCATCGAGAACGGCAAAATTCGCGGTAGCCCGATGTTGACGATGGAAGGCGGTGCGGTTTACAAGTTTGCCGTCAAGGCGTTTGAAGAAGTGGCGTGGGAGGCATTGAACGCGAACGGCATGCAACCGGCGGCAATCGATTGGTTCATTTGCCATCAGGCTAACCGCCGCATCATCATGCACGCGGCCAAGAAACTCGATTTGCCCGACGAAAAAGTGGTGGTCACGGTTGACCGCCACGGCAACACCTCGGCGGCATCGATTCCGCTTGCACTCGATGTCACGGTGCGCGAAGGAAAAATAAAGGCGGGTGACAATATCCTGATGGCGGCACTGGGCGGCGGTTTCGCCTGGGGTGCGGCGTTGCTGAAATGGTGAGCGCCTCGATGCGATTCGCGGTCGTATTTGCCGGTCAGGGTTCACAATCGGTCGGCATGATGAACGGTTTCGATGTGACGCCGGTGGTACGGCGAACATTCGAGGAAGCATCAATTATTCTCGGCCTCGACCTTTGGAACCTGATGCTCAATGGACCGGTGGAGCATCAGAATTTGACTGTCAATACCCAGCCGCTAATGTTGACGGCAGGGGTCGCCACGTGGCGTGCCTGGCAGGAAAAGGGTGGTTTGGTTCCCGCTTTTTTTGCCGGGCACAGTCTCGGCGAATACACGGCGCTGGTGGCATCCGGCGCACTGAGTTTTTCCGATGCATTGCCGCTGGTGCGGTTTCGCGCGCAGGCAATGCAGGACGCGGTGCCCGATGGCGTCGGCGGCATTGCGGCGATTCTTGGTTTGGATATTGAACAGGTATTCGCCGTTTGCGTTGAGGCGGCCGATGGCGAGGTGCTGGAAGCGGTAAATCTCAATTCACCGGGACAGATTGTCATCGCCGGCCACCACACGGCGGTGGAACGCGGAATGGCGTTGGCCAAGGAGCGTGGTGCCAAGCGCGCATTGATGCTGCCGATGAGCGCGCCGTCGCATTGCGCACTGATGAAACCGGCCGCTGAAAAATTGGCGGCGTACCTGAAAAATGTTTCGGTCTCGGTACCCCAGCGTCCGGTGATTCACAATGCAAATGTCACGGCATCCGCGACCGGCGACGAAATCAAACAGGCACTCGTCGAGCAATTATTTCGTCCGGTACGCTGGATTGAAACCATTCAATTTCTTGCGGCAGAGGGCGTTACCGGCGTGGTCGAATGCGTGCCCGGAAAAATACTCACGGGACTCAATAAGCGCATCGAAAGCACTCTTGTCTGCCACGCCGTAACGGATGCTGCTTCATTGGATGCCGCCGTCGCGGCGACTGTTTAGGCCATGCACGGAACCACGGGAAACCACGACATGAAATCACTGGAAGGCCAAATCGCCCTTGTCACCGGGGCTTCACGCGGCATCGGTGCCGCGATCCTGCATGCGCTTGGTGAAGCGGGCGCAGCGGTGATCGGCACCGCGACGGCGGAGCCAGGTGCGGTGGCGATACAAACGCAAATCGATGCCATGGGTTGCAAAGGTCTCGGCATCGTATTGAACGTAACCGACGCGCCAGGATGCGATTCAGCCGTCAAGTTGATCGAAGAAAAATTCGGTGCCATCAGCATCCTCGTCAACAACGCCGGCATAACCCGCGATACATTATTGATGCGCATGAAGGACGAGGATTGGCAAACGGTTATCGACACCGATCTCACTTCCGCGTTTCGACTGTCGCGCGCGGTCATCAAGGCAATGATGAAGGCGCGCAGCGGCACGTCAATATCGGCTCGGTGGTCGGCCATATGGGCAACGCCGGACAAGTCAATTATGTTGCCGCCAAAGCCGGACTGGCCGGCTTCACCAAGGCACTTGCGCGCGAAGTCGGCAGCCGCAATATCACGGTCAATTGCGTGGCACCGGGATTTATTGAGACCGACATGACCAAGGCGCTCGCCGAAGCGCATGTGGCAAAATTGGTGGAGAATGTGCCGCTTGGCCGTTTGGGCAAGGCGCGCGATGTTGCCGAGGCGGTGCTGTATCTGGTCTCGCCCGGCGCGTCGTATGTCACCGGTTCCACCCTCCACGTCAATGGCGGCATGTTCATGGATTAGCATCGATTGCATCGTTGTTTGCCGCAACCGTTGCCGCAGTTGAAGGCGGTTCGCAGTCGTGGTATTTGGTAAAATAGCGCAGTTCAATTTTTCAGCCCTGTGGGAGGAAGCAACAAATGGATAACATCGAAGCGCGCGTCAAGAAAATTGTGGCCGAACAACTCGGCGTTGCCGAGGCCGACATCAAGAACGATTCCTCGTTCGTCGAAGATCTGGGCGCGGACTCTCTCGACAATGTCGAATTGGTCATGGCGCTCGAAGAAGAATTCGAAACCGAAATTCCCGACGAAGCTGCGGAGAAAATCACCAATGTCCAGCAAGCCGTTGACTACATCAACGCCAACCAGAAAAAATAGTCCGCCGCAAACCGGCCGCCTCGGCGTGTGGCGGCCAATTCTTTCATTCGCCGTTCCATTTCCTCTCCCCAAGCCATGTCTTCAGGTATGTCCAAGAGGCGCGTAGTCATCACGGGTCTGGGCATACTTTCGCCGATCGGCAACGGTATTGCCGAGGCGTGGGACAACGCCGTCAATGGCCGGAGTGGAATCGCACCGATCACGCGCTTTGACGCCGCCATGTTGCCCACCCGCTTTGCGGGTGAAGTGAAGAACTTCAAGGCCGCCGATTGGATGTCGGCAAAAGAAGTGCGGCGCATGGATGCATTCATCCATTACGGCGTTGCGGCCACCAAGATGGCAATCGACGACGCCGGTTTGGTTGTCACCGAGGAAAATGCCGAACGCATCGGCGTAAACGTGGGCTCGGGAATCGGCGGCTTGCCGATGATCGAGGACAACATCCGCGAAATGGTGGAAAAAGGTCCGCGCCGGATTTCGCCGTTCTTTGTGCCGGGATCCATTGTCAACATGGTCGCCGGGCTGATCTCGATTCACTATGGCCTCAAGGGCCCCAACGTTTCAATGGTCTCCGCCTGTTCGTCATCGACCCATTGCATCGGCGACGCCGCGCGCTTTATCGAGTATGGCGACGCCGATGTCATGATCGCCGGCGGCGCTGAGGCGTGTGTAAACCTGTCCGGCATTGGCGGGTTTTGCGCCTGCAAGGCACTTTCGGAGCGCAATGATTCGCCGGAAACCGCAAGCCGCCCGTTTGATCGTGATCGCGATGGATTCGTGTTGGGTGAGGGTGCCGGTATCCTGATTCTTGAATCGCTGGAACACGCCACCGCGCGCGGTGCCCGCATCTATGGCTAACTGTCGGGCCTTGGCATGAGCGCCGACGCGTATCACATGACGTCACCATCGATGGATGGCCCGCGTCGCGGCATGCTGGCCGCTTTGCGCAACGCCGGCGTCAACGCTGACGAGGTGCAGTATGTGAACGCGCACGGTACCTCCACGCCACTCGGCGACAAGAATGAGACCGACGCCTTGAAAGCCGCGTTTGGCGATCATGCGTACAAAATGGTGGTCAATTCCACCAAATCCATGACCGGCCACTTGCTGGGTGCGGCGGGCGGCATCGAAGCGGTGTTCACCGCGCTTGCGGTGCATCACCAGATATCGCCGCCGACCATCAACATTTTCAATCAGGATCCCGCCTGCGATCTCGATTATTGCGCAAACACGGCGCGCGACATGAAGATCGATGTAGCGATGTCGAATTCATTTGGGTTTGGCGGCACCAACGGCACCATCATCGTCAAAAAATTCGCGTAGTGCGCTCTTGAGCGAAGCGTATTCGACATGAAACGCGCGCTGTTTCTTTTCATGGGGCTGGCGGGGGTTGCCGCCATCGTGCTGACGGGCTTTGCCTACCTGTTTGCCCACCACCCGCTTCCCGTGCCCAATCCGCCGTTCGAGTTTAGCGTGCGTCCCGGTGCCTCATTGAAGAGCCTTTCGCGCCAGCTTGCCGAGGCCGGATTGCTGCCCGATGCACAAAGCCTCTGGCTGCTCGGTCGTGTTACCCAGGTCACGGCGATTCAAGCCGGCCAATACCGGCTGGAAAAGGCGATTTCACCGCTGGCGCTGCTGCGAAAATTGAACGAGGGTGACGTGATTCCTGTCACCGTCACCTTTGTCGAAGGTGTCACCTTCGCGGAAATGCGTCGACAACTGGAATCGCTCGACAACATCAAAGTGACACTGAAGGGCCTGTCGGATGCGGATGTGATGAAAAAAATTGGCGCGGTCGAATCGTATCCCGAAGGATTGTTTTTTCCCGATACCTATCGTTTCGCCGCTGGCATCAGCGATCTTGAGCTCATCAGAAAAAGCTATCAGGCAATGCAAAAGAAACTCGCCGAGGCATGGACGCGGCGTACACCCAATTTGCCCTACAAGAACCCGTATGAAGCGTTGATCATGGCGTCGATCATCGAAAAGGAAACCGGTCGCGCGGAGGAGCGTCCATTGATAGGATCGGTATTCACCAATCGCCTCAAAATTCCGATGCGATTGCAAACCGATCCGACGGTAATCTACGGCATGGGCCAACGCTTTGACGGCAATATCCGCAAACGCGATCTCACCGCGGATACCCCATACAACACCTATACCCGTGACGGTTTGCCGCCCACCCCGATCGCCATGCCGGGCTGGGGCGCTTTGCTCGCCGCAGTCAATCCCGCCGAATCCGACAAGCTATACTTTGTCGCGAAAGGCGACGGCAGCCATTACTTCTCGCGTACGCTGGATGAGCACAATCGGGCGGTTGGCAAATACCAGCTTCGCCAGTAGTAATCCTTGGAAACAGGCGATTCAATGACCGGTAAATTCATCACCCTCGAAGGCATTGACGGCGCGGGCAAATCCTCGCATACGGGATTCATTTCCCGCAGAATCGAAGCGCTCGGGCAGCGCGTACACACCACGCGCGAGCCCGGCGGCACGCCGGTGGGCGAAAAACTTCGCCTATTGCTGCTCAACGAAAAAATGCATGGCGATACGGAGGCGCTGCTGATGTTCGCCTCGCGACGCGAACAATTGATTGAAACGATAGAGCCGCTGCTGAAGCGCGGCGTATGGGTGGTGTGCGACCGTTTTACCGATTCGACCTACGCCTACCAGTGCGGCGGACGCGGATTGCCGGAGACTCGAGTGGCATTGCTGGAATCGTGGGTACACGGTGAATTGCAACCGGACATGACGTTCCTGTTCGATGCGCCATTGGCGATCGCGCGCGACCGCCTCGACAAAAACACCGCAGCCCCCGACAAGTTCGAGCGCGAACAAAATGAATTTTTTGCCAACGTGCGTGCCGCCTATCTGCGCCGTGCCGCGCAATTTCCGGCACGCATCAAAATCATTGATTCGGCGCGCAGTCTCGGCGAAATTGAAGCGGATCTCGACGCGCATCTCGCGAGTCTGGCCGCGCAAGGGGTCACATCGGCATGAACATCGACATCCTGCCCTGGCAGCGCTCAGTGCTGACGGAATTGCTGTCGCGCCGTGAATCGCTGCCGCATGCGCTTCTCATTTACGGCAAACAAGGCGTCGGCAAAGTGGAGTTTGCGCGCGCCGTGTCGCAATCGCTGCTGTGCGAATCGCCCGACAATGGCATCGCCTGTGGAACGTGCCCCGCCTGCGGCTGGTTTCGCGAAGGAAATCATCCGGATTTCCGTGAGTTGCTGCCGGAATCATTGACTGAAGACGAGCCGGACACGAAACAAGACGCGCCCATAGACGCGGATAGCCGGGAAAAAAAGAAAAGCCGGGAAATCAAGGTTGAGCAGATCCGCGATATCGGCGGGTTCATGACGCTTTCCACCCATCGCGACGGATTTCGCGTCCTGCTTGTGCATCCGGCGGAAGCGCTGAATGCCAACGCGGCGAACGCGTTGCTGAAGACGCTCGAGGAGCCGCCCGCGCGCACCGTGATTTTGCTCGTCACCGACCGCATCGGCCGATTGTTGGCAACGATCAAAAGCCGCTGTCAGCGATTGTTGGTGCCGACACCCGATGAGGCAACGGCGTTGCAATGGTTGTCGGCGCAAGGGGTTGGGAACGCGGAGGCCGCGTTGTCGCAAGCCGGCGGCGCACCGCTGGATGCGTTCGCGTTTGCCGATGCGGAATATCAGGCGGACCGGAAAACGTTTACACAGATATTGTCCGACCGCAACGCCGATTATCTCGCCGCCGCGCAGATGTTCGAGAAACGCGAACTGGCCAATATTCTCGACTGGCTGCAAACCTGGGTCGGTGACCTTGCGCTGTCGCGTTTTACCGGTCAGGTACGCCATCACCGCGATCAGCGCGCCGCCATTTCGCGGATCGCGACCCGTGTCGATTTGCCCGCATTGTTCCGCTATGAATCGCAGTTGCGGCAGGCGCGGCGCAGCGTGCATCACCCGCTGAATGCGAGACTTTTGCTCGAACAGTTGCTAATATCGTATTCACAAGCCATCCGAATTCGCTAACGCGCAATCACATTCAATGACGCCGCCAAATGAGCGCAGACAGTCCCAACCTATCCACCGCCAGTGTTACGCCGATCAAGCGGCCGGATGTCATTTCGCTCAACCTCAAAGGCAAGAGCGCGCTTTATGCGGCATGGATGCCACTGTTGAAGGGGGGCGGCCTGTTCATGCAAAGCGCGAAAGCGCACAAATTGGGCGACGAAGTGCTGGTGGTGCTGACGTTTCTCGAAGAGCCGGTCAAGATTCCCATGACCGGGGTGGTGGCGTGGATCAATCCGCCGCATGCGCAGGGCAATCGTCCGCAGGGCGTGGGCATTCGTCTGCCCGACAGCGAAGCCGGCAAGGAGCTGAAGAAAAAAATCGAAGGCTTGCTGGCGCCGGTGGTTAAATCGGATCGGCCAACGTCAACGCTTTAGCGGGCACGCAACCCGGCTCAAGCGTCGACCGGAAAAAAACTCCTCCGACCGTTTTCAGGTCGCGCTCAAATTGAATTTGGCCTGATCCAGCCACTTGCCGGTGTCCGGCGCTTCCGCCGCCTGAAGTTTGCTGATGAGTCGCCGCAGATCCGCATCCACGCACAACGAATCACGATGCATGTCACGCAGGAACCGCTGATCGCGCGAGTGATCGATGAAGCCGACGAGTTGATCGAAAAAGCCGCGTACGTTCAACAACCCGACCGGCTTCCGGTGATAGCCGAGTTGCAGCCAGGTGAGTGCTTCAAACAATTCATCGAGAGTGCCGTAGCCGCCAGGCAGCGCGATAAAGCCATCGGAAAGTTCAGTCATCAACGCCTTGCGTTCATGCATATTGGCGACCACATGCATTTGTGTGATGCCCTTGTGGCCAACTTCCTTTTCCATCAGCAATTGGGGAATGACACCGATCACGCTGCCGCCGGCGGCGAGGCAACCATCAGCCGCAATTCCCATCAATCCAACGCTGCCGCCGCCGTAGACAAGGCGAATGTTCAACTCAGCCAGAGTCCGGCCAAAACCGTCGGCTGCGGCGGCGTAGGCGGGATCGGTGCCGGGGCTTGAGCCACAAAAAAGGCACAGCGAATCGATTTTTTTCATCGCGCGATTACCGACAAGTTCCACGCAAGGCGGTGGCGTTCATTGCTCCTTTGGCAACGGTACATCGGCTTTGATGTCTTCGGCGTCATCATCGGGTGATTCGGCGGCGTCATCCCCCGGTGCTTCACCGGCGGCGAGTTTGCGCAGGCGTTTTTCTTCTTTTTTGGCTTTTTTGGCGAGTTCTTTTTGGCGTTTTGCGAAGTCGTAGTTAGGTTTGGCCAATTGGCGATCCTTTCGTCAGGGTTAGAAATTCATGGACGTTGCAAAATTGCAGCGCATTAAAAACAACAGGAACAACAGGAACATCAGCAACAATCGGAAGAGTAACCCTTTTCGCTCGCGTGTGAACAATCCTGTCGAAATTTCCTTCCGGTTTGCGGCGAATGCCCGTCACATGGGGCGCTACGCCAATTTGAGCACGCCCCCGCGTTCATTGGCGCGCTGGAACGCCGGGCGCAGTTGAATGGCCATGAACCACCGCCACAAGTTTGGGCGCGATGAAGTGAGGCCGCCGCGCGCCGACGCCGCAATTAGCGGAAAGCTCATCTGAATATCCGCTGTCGTCAAGACGCCGCCGCCGTATTTTTCCACCAGATATTCGCCAATCGCGCGGATCATTTTTTTCCTTCGGTTGGCGATGCGTTCATTGCGCAAAGTGTGCCGATGCCGGATGTTGCATGTTCCTGACCTTCCGGCTGCTGCGATAATAGCCCCATGTTCATCGATTCCCACTGTCATCTGGATTTTCCCGAACTCGTCGCCGAGCGCGACGCCATTCTGCAACTGATGCGGGAGAACCGCGTCACCCATGCGCTCACCATTTCCACCACGCTGAAATCGTTTCCCGCAGTGCGCGCCGTGGCCGAAGCGCACGCCAACATGTGGTGTTCGGCCGGCGTTCATCCGGATGAGCAAGTGGACGATCACGAGGCGACTCTTGAAGAATTGCTGGCCATGGCCGACCATCCCAAAGTGGTTGCCATCGGTGAAACCGGCCTCGACTATTACCGGCTGCCCGAGCCGCTCGATTGGCAGCGTGAACGATTCCGCATTCACATCCGCGCCGCGAAAAAAACCGGCAAACCGCTGGTGATACATACCCGCAATGCCTCCGCAGACACCTTGAGGCTGATGGCCGAGGAGGGCGCGGCTGACGTCGGCGGCGTGATGCACTGCTTCACCGAATCGCAGGCCGTGGCGGAGGCGGCGCTGGCGATGAATTTCCATATTTCGCTCTCCGGCATTGTGACCTTCAAAAGCGCGAAAGATTTGCAGGAAGTCGCGAAGCGGGTGCCGCTTAATCGGCTGCTGATTGAAACCGATTCGCCGTATCTCGCGCCGACGCCGTTTCGCGGCAAGATGAATCAGCCGGGATATGTGCGCCATGTGGCGGAACATGTCGCGGCACTGAGGGGGATATCCGTCGAGGAAGTCGGGGCGGCGACAACGGCGAATTTTTTCAAGTTGTTTTCCCATGCGAGACCGATGTGAGTGAGACCAATGGCATGCCCGGTTGCGCGGTGATCTATCGCTGGCGGCTGAAGCCCGGTTTGGAAGCGCAGTTCGTCGAGGCGTGGTCAAGAGTCACAGAACGCTATGTTGCAGAACGCGGTGGCCTTGGTTCGCGATTGCACAAAGGGCCGGACAATATCTGGTATGCCTATGCGCAATGGCCAAGCAATGAAATGCGAAACGCGGCATTTGACGGCGCGCCGCCCGACCCCGCTGCGCGTGCGCGCATGCTTGAGGCGGTGTCGGAATCGTTTGAAGAAATCGTGTTGGAGCCGGTGGCAGATTTGTTGGTCATGACGGGACGCGCCGAGCGGTAACCTTAATTATGTTGGGCGATTTCAATTTTCAAGTGCAACACCTCCTTGTTGAATTCACAATGTGATGTTGCACTTAAAAATTGAAACCGCCATTCCGCCCCTCAACCCTAAAGTAATATTCGCGTGCATTTCGCCGATTGAATCGACACAATGACAGTTTCCCCTCGCCGCAAACATGTCGTGCAACCCGTTAAAGGAAGTCGCGCAATGAAGAAATTTCTTGGCATGAATTTGGTTGCAGCAATACTTGCCGTTGCGTCGTTCGGCGTTGCGGCGCAATTTTCGTCGCAGCCGATTCGCCTGATTGTGCCGTTTCCCGCCGGTGGACCGACCGATATTGTCGCGCGGCCTCTCGCGCAATTGTTGGGCGAGGCACTCAAGACCGGCGTCATCATCGACAATCGCGGCGGTGCCGGTGGATCGCTCGGGGCCGATGCCGTCGCCAAGGCGGTGCCTGATGGTCACACGCTGTTGATGGCGACCGTCGGCACCAGCGCGATCAATCCGGCGCTCTACAAGAAATTGCCCTACGACGCCGTCAAGGATTTCACGCCGATTGCGCTGGTGGCCACCGGGCCGGTCGCCATCGTCGTCAATCCGTCACAGCCGATCAAAGATTTGGCCAGTCTGGTGGCACTCGCCAAACAAATGCCCGGCAAATTGAGTTACGGCTCGGCGGGAAACGGTACACCGGGACATTTGGTCGGCGAAAGTTTCAAGCGCGCGGCCGCCATCGATATTCAGCATGTGCCCTACAAAGGCAGCGCGCCGGCGCTCACCGATTTGCTGGGCGGCCAGATTCAAATCATGTTTGATCCGTTGCAGTCGGTGGTATCCCACATTCGCGCCGACAAGTTGCGTGCGCTCGCGGTGAGCAGCAGCGCGCGTTCGCCGGCTGCGCCGGAAATCCCGACGGTCGCGGAATCCGGATACAAGGGTTTTGAATTCACCGCGTGGTGGGGCGTGTATGCACCCGCCAATCTGCCTGCGCCGCTGGCGGCAACACTTTCCACTGAGATCGAACGCATCGTGCGCGGCAATGCATTTCGGGATCGGATGGTGCCGCTCGGCGTGCTGCCGACGGTGCTGACACTCGGGGCCTTTGCGGAATTTCAGCGCAATGAGATGAGCAAGTGGGGCAAGGCGGTGAGCGACTCGGGTGCCACGCTCGATTGACGCCGATGAGACGCCGGTGAGAAAGCGGTAAGAAAGCGGTGAACCAGCGATGAAACAGCGATGAAACTAGACGACGAAGAGCAGGACATCCTCGCCGGGAAACTTGTCCCGGTGCCGCAGCTGGCATTG
>JANLQC010000498.1:0-1862 GCA_031367575.1 Betaproteobacteria bacterium
GCTTGCCATCGCGGCTGTAGCCCAGCTTGGCAAGCGGACAAGTCGATCCCTCGAAGTAGCTCGACGACAGATCGTAGAGAACCAGACCACCGGCGCTCAGGTGGCGCGTCGCGAGCTTCTTCTGGATCGCGTCCTGACGCTTGAGCAGCCAATACATTGCATCGTACAGATCATCTTCGCGGGCAGCGGCCACGTCGAAATCCTCGGCCAGCGTGCGCGTACGAACGCTGGCCCCCTCGCGGTAGGACTCGCGCAGCAGAACGGTGGGGAATGCGCCTCCACCACTCACAACATTTTCACTTTTCCAAAAAAACCCAATTGTGAATTCTGGCGAGTCCTGCCGATACGGTACAAACTTTTCGGAACGAATTTGAACCGACGTGGAAGAGTGAAGTCCCGAGCGCAGGGCGTGCGTCAATCCAGTTCACATCATGCGGTGCGCGAAATAAAAAAAGCCCACATCTCACAACGCGGGCTTTCTGTTTTCTTGCAGCGAATCGTGATTTATTCGACGCGCGCCTTCTCGAGCAGCTTGGTCACTTGCCACGCCTTGGTCTTCGACAGCGGACGGCATTCCTCGATCAATACGGTATCACCCTGCTTGAACTCATTGTTCGGCGAATGCGCGTGATATTTCTTGGAGCGGCGTACCACTTTTCCCAGCACCGGATGCATGACGCGGCGCTCGACCAGTACGGTGATGGTTTTATCCATCTTGTCGCTGGTGACGATACCGGTCAGGGTGCGCTTGGATTTTACGACGGCGGCAGTGGATGTTTCGGTTGCGGTCATTATGCAGCCCTCGCTTTTTGGGTCAGGATGGTTTTGATCTGCGCGATTTCACGTTTGACGCGGCCGAGTTCGGTGGTCTTGGTCAATTGCTGGGTCGCGACTTGCATGCGCAGGGAAAACTGGGCTTTGCGAAGCTCAAGTATTTCCTTGTTCAGATCTTCCGGGGATTTCGCCCGCATTTCTTTGGTGTTCATCTGGGTTCTCCCGTTTAACCGATCATGCGCTGAACGAAGGTGGTTTTGATCGGCAATTTGGCGGCCGCGAGCAGGAATGCTTCACGCGCCAATTTTTCATCCACGCCGTCCATTTCGTAGAGCACCTTGCCGGGCTGGATTTCCGCCACAAAATACTCGGGCGAACCTTTACCGTTGCCCATGCGGACTTCGGCGGGTTTTTTGGAAATCGGTTTGTCCGGGAAGATGCGGATCCATACGCGACCGCCACGCTTGATGTGACGTGTCATGGCGCGACGTGCGGCTTCGATCTGGCGCGCGGTCAATCGACCACGACCGATCGCTTTCAATCCATATTCGCCGAAGGAAACTTTGGCGCCGGCGGTCGCAATACCCTTGTTCCGGCCCTTTTGTTCCTTGCGGTATTTACGTCTAGCTGGCTGCAACATTTTTCACTCCTGCTCTGCGCGGTTTGCGCGCTTCTGCTTGCGGCTCGGGTGCGGCAACGGGTTCCTGGCCTTTGGTCAGGAATTCGCCCTTGTAAACGAGGACCTGAACGCCAATCACGCCGTAAGTCGTATGTGCCTCCGAAAAGCCGACATCGATATCCGCACGCAGTGTGTGCAATGGCACGCGGCCTTCGCGATACCACTCGGTACGGGCAATTTCTGCACCGTTCAAGCGGCCTGCTGAAGTAATCTTGATGCCCTGAGCACCGAGACGCATGGCGTTTTGCATGGCACGCTTCATCGCGCGACGGAACATGACGCGCTTTTCAAGCTGCGCGGTAATGCCGTCGGAAATCAGCTGTGCGTCGGTTTCCGGTTTGCGAATTTCTTCGATATTGACATGCACCGGCACGCCCATCAATTTTGTCAGCTCGACCCGCAGATTCTC
>JANLQC010000499.1:0-4090 GCA_031367575.1 Betaproteobacteria bacterium
CGTGTTGCTTGATATGACGGTCGGCGCCGCGCTCACGTTGCTTGCATACTCAAGTCTCGCAATTGTGCTCTTGACCGCGACCCTCGCCGCCTCGGGCGTGATCCCGCCGGACGTGGCACTTGGACTGGTATTGGGGGCAAATCTGGGCAGCGGCATTCTCGCGCTGATCACCACCGCGAAATCGCCGATTGAGGCGCGTCGCGTGCCGATGGGAAATTTTGTTTTCAAGCTGGCGGGGTGCCTCGTGACGGCACCATTTATCGGTCTCATTTTGCGCGAAATTCCTGCGATTCAAAATCACCTTCAGCAGAGCGTGGTGTTATTCCATCTGGTGCTGAATACCGCCATCGCGCTGATTTTCCTGATGTTCACCGATGGCATTGCGCGGCGGTTGGAGAAGTGGTTTCCGACACCGGACAAGCCCGGCAATAACGGCCGGCCGCGGCATCTCGACCCGGTTGCCCTGGCGACACAGTCGCTGGCCATTTCCTGTGCGGCGCGCGAGGCGCTTCATCAGGCGGACGTGGTCGAGATGATGCTGAACGGCATCCTTCGTGTCATCCGCGATAACGATCTGAAGCTGGCGGGTGAATTAAGGAAACTCGACGACACGGTCGACGAACTCTATACCGCGATCAAATACTACATGACCAAAATTTCCCGCGAGGCGCTGGAGGAAAAGGATGGCCGCCGCTGGACTGATATCATTTCCTTCACCATCAACATGGAACAGATTGGCGACATCATCGAGCGCGTCCTGCAGGATATCGAAGACAAGAAAATCAAGCCACAGCGCAATTTTTCCGATGCCGGCATGGCGGAAATCTGCGAATTGCACGTCAGGCTGATTGACAATCTGCGCCTCGGCATGAGCGTTTTTCTCAATGGCAATCTGCGCGACGCGCAGAAATTGCTCGAGGAAAAAGCGCGTTTTCGCGATCTGGAACGCAGCTACGCCAACGCCCACCTCGCAAGATTGTCGGGCAACAGCACATTGAGCATCGAGACCAGTTCGCTGCACATCGATTTGATCAGCGAACTGCGGCGCATCAATTCGCTCCTTTGCTCCCTCGCGTATCCGATTCTCGAGTCGGCCGGCGTATTGGCTGCGAGCCGACTCAAACAGAGTGACGCGTAAAGCGCTTCTCATGCCACTTCGCATCGACGACATCGAAATGCTTTTCGCCAGGCACGGCGCAAACCAATACAGCGGCGAGCCGGTCACGCAATTGCAACACGCGTTGCAGACAGCGACGTTCGCAGAAAACACGGGAGCCAGTGATGAATTGGTGACCGCCTGCCTGCTGCACGATCTCGGGCACATGCTGAATGACCAAGGCGAAACCCCAACCCTGCGCGGCGTAGACGATACGCACCAATATTTCGCCTTGCCGTTTTTGCGCGGATTGTTTTCCGAAGCCGTTTTGAATCCGATCAAACTTCATGTCGACGCCAAGCGCTATCTATGTCAAGTCGATCCCGGCTATTGGGCCGCATTGTCGGAAGATTCAAAGCGCAGTTTGCAGTTGCAGGGCGGGATTTACGGCACGGAAGATTGCGCGGATTTCATTGCAAAACCGGGGGCGATTGAAGCGGTCAAGTTGCGAAAATGGGATGATCAGGCCAAGCAGGCAGACATGAAAACGCCATCACTTGCGCATTTTCTGCAACGTGCCACATCATGCGTAGTTCATTTGCGGTGAGAACGCATAAGGTCTCAATGATTGTCATTCCCGCGAACCCGGGAATCGATTTTCACTCGCACAAAAGTGTCTCGCAACTTTCGCGGTCGCGACGGCACCGTCGACGCAATAGTGACTTGAAATAGTCGTCAATGACCCCTTCCCTCAGCCTGCAACTCACCCTTCCCGTCACCCTTGCCGTTCTGTTCGGCGCACTGCTGCACGCCTCGTGGAACACACTCATCAAATCCGCTACCGACAAATCATTGGATACCGCGCTCATCCACGTCATGGGAACAGTGCTGGCGCTACCGCTACTGCTGATTGTCGGGCTTCCGCCGATCAGTGCAATGCCCTACCTCGCCGCGTCAATTGTCATTCACATCGGCTACTACATCGCACTTGCGGGCGCGTACAAGCATGGCGACCTCGGCCTCACCTACCCGATCATGCGCGGCCTCGCACCGTTGCTGGTCGCCATCGGCAGCGGTGCGTTGATTGGTGAACACTTGTCGTTGCTGGGCTGGGCGGGAGTGGCAGGCGTCAGCATGGGTGTGTTATTGGTCGGGCTGGCGGGATTTGGGCGAAACACATCGGGACAATCCAATCACCGCGCCGCCGTGCTTTTCGCGCTGAGCAACGCCGTCATCATCGCGGTGTACACGGTGGTCGATGGCTTGGGCGTGCGCGTTGCAGTGGCCAACGGCGGCAGCGCATTGCAATATGTGTCGGGATTATTTCTGCTTGATGGCTTGCCGTATTTCCTGCTCATCATGTCGCAGCGCAGTGGCCAGCACCGCATCGACGCGTGGGCTTATATGCAAACGCGTTGGCCGCTCGCGTTGCTGGGAACGGTTGCATCCCTTGGCTCATATGGCATCGCATTGTGGGCAATGACCGAGGCACCGGTGGCGGTGGTGGCGGCGTTGCGCGAGGTGTCGGTTTTGTTTGCGGCGCTGTTGGGCGTTTGGTTGTTGAAAGAATCTTTTGGATTCCAGCGCGGTGCCGGTACATTGTTGATTGTTGGTGGCGTTGCGGCACTGAGACTTGCATAGAGGTGACTTCATGAACCTCCCCACGCACGCAGAAATTGTCATCGTCGGCGGCGGCATCGCCGGATGTTCGACGGCCTACCATCTTGCACGGCTGGGCAAGATGGATGTATTGCTGATCGAACAAGGCACCCTCACCTGCGGCACCACCTGGCACGCGGCTGGGCTGGTCGGGCAAATGCGCCCGAATCGCAACATGACGCGCATGAGCAAATACGGCATCGAGCTTTACGCAAAACTGGAAGCGGAAACCGGGCTCGCCACCGGCTGGAAACAATGCGGCAGCGTGAACGTGGCAAAGACGCCGGAACGCATGCAGACATTGCTTAAACAAGCCTCGATGGCGCGAAGCTTTGGCGTGGATGTGGAAGTGATCACGCCACAACGCGCGGGCGATCTCTATCCCATTCTGCGCTCCGATGATTTGCAGGGTGCCATCTGGATCCCCGGCGATGGCAAAGCGAATCCGGCCGATCTTTGCATGTCGCTTGCGAAGGGCGCGCGCAATCGCGGCGTGAAGATTGTTGAGCACATCGAAGTCACCGGCGTGATGATGGAAAACGGAGCCGTCACCGGCGTACGAACTGCACAGGGCGACGTGAAATGCGAGGTCATCGTCAATTGCGCCGGGCAATGGTCGCGACAATTCGGTCGGCTGGCGGGTGTGAATGTGCCGCTCTATTCAGCCGAACATTTTTACATCGTTACCGGCGAATTTCCCGGCGTGCATCCGATTCTGCCGGTGATGCGCGATCCGGATGGATTCATCTATTACAAAGAAGAAGTCGGTGGCCTGGTGATGGGCGGATTCGAGCCGAAAGCCAAGCCGTGGAAGATGGATCCGATTCCATCAAACTTTCAATTTCAGTTGCTCGATGAAGATTGGGAGCAGTTCGAGCCGTTGATGCAAAACGCAATCCACCGCACGCCGTGCCTGGAAACGGCGCCGATCAAAATGTTGCTGAACGGCCCGGAAAGTTTCACGCCCGACGGCAATTTCATTCTCGGTGAAGCACCGGAGTTGCGAAATTATTTTGTCTGCGCGGGATTCAATTCTGCGGGCATTGCCAATTCCGGCGGCGCGGGTCACTTAATCGCCGAATGGATTATCGAAGGTGAAGCGCAGACGGATTTGTGGGATGTTGATATCCGCCGCTTCGGCGCATTCACCGCCAACCGGCGCGCATTGTCCGAGCGCACCGGCGAAACCCTTGGACTGCATTACGCGATGCGCTGGCCGCGGCAGGAACTGGAAACGGCGCGGCCATTGCGCACTTCCCCGTTGTATGACCTGCTTGCCGAAAAAGGCGCGGTATTCGGCAGCAAGAATGGTTGGGAGCGCGCCAATTATTTTCG
>JANLQC010000161.1:0-4224 GCA_031367575.1 Betaproteobacteria bacterium
GATTTCGGGCAGCCGCGCGGCAATCCGATCAAGGCGATCCTCACCAGCCCGCCCAACGTGCCGCCGCCGACCGGCCGCACCAATCCGGCCAAAGTCATCGACGAACTCTAGGTCGTCGAAAAGGACATGCAAATTTCCGAAGGTGTGAGCTACACCTTTTGGACCTTTGGCGGCACCGTGCCCGGCAGCTTTATCCGCGTGCGACAGGGCGACACGGTGGAATTCCATTTGAAGAACCATCCCTCAAGCAAGATGCCGCACAACATCGATTTGCACGGCGTGACCGGGCCGGGCGGCGGGGCCGCATCGAGCTTCACCGCGCCGGGACACGAATCGCAATTTACCTTCAAAGCCTTGAACGAAGGCATCTACGTTTATCACTGCGCAACTGCGCCGGTTGGTATGCATGTCGCGAACGGCATGTACGGCCTCATTCTGGTGGAGCCGCCGAAAGGGTTATCAAAAGTGGATCACGAGTACTACGTGATGCAGGGCGATTTTTACACCACCGGAAAATATCGCGAGAAAGGCAAGCAGCCGTTCGACATGGAAAAAGCCATCGACGAGCGCCCGACCTATGTGCTGTTCAATGGTGCCGAAGGGGCGTTGACCGGCGACAAAGCACTCACCGCAAAGACCAATGAAACGATTCGCATGTTCGTTGGCAACGGCGGGCCCAATCTGGTGTCGAGTTTTCACGTCATCGGCGAAATTTTTGACAAGGTGCTTTATGAAGGCGGCAGCAACGCGCAGCGCAATGTGCAGACCACCCTGATTCCGGCCGGCGGCGCCGCGATTGTTGAATTTCGCACCGAGGTGCCGGGCAGCTATGTGCTGGTTGACCATTCCATTTTTCGCGCCTTTAACAAAGGTGCACTCGCAATATTGAAAGTCGATGGGCCGGAGAATAAGGCCATCTACTCTGGTAAAGAGGTGGACTCGGTTTATCTGGGTGATCGCGCCGGGCCGAATTTATCCGCGGTGGTCGCGGCCAGCAAGGCCGCCGCCAGCGGCACGCTCACCAAGGAAGACCAGATCAAGGCCGGCCAGCAACTGTTTGGCGGTACCTGCTCGGTCTGTCATCAGGCCAATGGTGAAGGGCTTGCCGGGGTATTTCCCCCGTTGGCCAAATCGGATTACATTGCGGCCGACCCCAAACGTTCGATTGGCACGGTGTTGCGCGGCCTCACCGGCAAGGTCATGGTCAACGGCAAGGAATACAACTCGGTGATGCCGCCGATGAACCAGCTCAACGATGACGAAGTCGCCAACATCCTTACCTACGTGCTCAACACGTGGGGTAATCCGGGCGGCATCATCTCGGCTGACGAGGTGAAAAAAGTGCGCGCGCAACCGGTACCGGCGACGACGGCGGCGGCGCACTGAAATTCGTCATGCGTGACAACGCAAGGCCAATCGGTGGGCCGCGCGCCGGGTTGATGGCGGCGGTATTTCTGGTCGCGATGCCGATCTGTGTACTCGCGTCCGACTATGTGTCGATACCCGCCGGCACATTGAACAGCGTGCTCGCCAACGACGCCGATACCGGCCCCGCGCCAATCGATGCGTTTGCGATGCGCGCCGCACCGGTTACCAACGCCGAGTTTCTCGCCTTCGTGAAACGCGAACGCAAATGGCAACGCGGACGCGCGCCCACCACCTTCACCGACGCCAGCTATCTGCATCAATGGCAAAGCCCGGTACTGTTGGCTGACACCATGAAAGGCGATCAGCCGGTGGTCAGCGTGAGCTGGTTTGCGGCCCAGGCGTTTTGCGAAAACGAAAACGCACGACTGCCGACCTGGCTGGAATGGGAATACGTGGCTGCCGCCGATGAGACCCATCGCGATGCGCGTGCTGATCCGCGTTGGCGCGCACGCATCCTGTCCTGGTATTCGCAACCATCGAGCGCACCCTTGCCGTCAGTCGGCGGGCCGGCCAATGCCTATGGCGTGCGCGATCTGCACGCCATGGTGTGGGAATGGGTGGATGACTTCAATGCGCTGCTGGTCAGCGTCGATAGCCGCAATCAGGGCGACCCGGACAAATTGCAATTTTGCGGGGCCGGTGCCATCAGCCTGAAAGATCGCGACAACTATGCGGTGCTGATGCGGATCGCGCTGCTGTCATCGCTGACGGCGGCCGACACCACCAATAACCTTGGGTTTCGCTGCGTGCGCGCAGAGACGAACACAAAGGCGGACACAAAGGCGAACACAAAGGCGGACAAATGAAGTGGTTCCTCGTCTTATGCATGGCTTTATTCTGCGCGGTGATTGGTGAGAACGTTGCCGCCGCAGCGGGGGCCAGCAAGCCGCTGCCGACCGATTCGGTTTAACAACTGGCTCTGCCGCTCTCCTATCAACAAGGCGACAACTTTCAACACGGTGATCGGCGCGGCCGGCCGCTTATGATCAAGATGTACTATTCCAATTGCGAGTTTGTCTGCCCGCGCATTATCGAAGCCCTCAAACGCACCGAAGAACATCTGACGCCGTCCGAACGCGCGCGCGTGCCGGTGCTGGCGGTGACATTCGATCCGGCGCGCGACGATGTGGCGGCATTGAACGGGGTTGCAGATGCGCATCATGTTGATGCCAAACGCTGGGCCCTCGCGCGCACCGATTTGCGCAACGTTCGCAAACTCGCCGCAACCCTCGGCATCCAGTACCGCGCGCTGCCGAGCGGGGATTTCAATCACACCAGCGTGTTGATCTTGCTCGATGCCGATGGCCACATCGCCGGCAAGACCTTCACCATTGGTGCCGCCGATCCGGCGTTTGTCAAATTGGTGAAGAAGACACTGGCAACAACTGCCCGCTGAAACGAATTGGGAAATTGGCGTTGTGCGTGCGATGGTATGTGCGTCAAACGGTCGGTGCGTCAAACGGTCGGTGCATCCAGTAGAATTCGCGCTTCGTTTTCAATTCGATTGACGCCATCATGCCCCCTTCGTTTCAATCCCGCCTGGTGGCAAAACTTGCCAGCGAACTCGCCGCCACATCCGCACAAGTCAGCGCCGCCATCGCACTCCTCGATGAAGGTGCCACGGTGCCTTTCATCGCACGCTACCGAAAGGAAATCACCGGCGGGCTCGACGATATTCAGTTGCGGCTGCTCGAAGAACGGCTGCGTTACTTGCGCGAACTGGAACAACGGCGTGGCGCGATTCTGGAAAATATCGAATCGCAGGGAAAACTCACCGATGAGCTGAAGGCGAAGATTGAGTCGGCGGATGACAAAACCACGCTGGAGGATTTGTACCTGCCCTACAAACAAAAGCGCCGCACCAAAGCGATGATCGCGCGCGAAGCCGGGCTCGAACCGTTGGCCGCTGCGCTGCTCGGCAATCCGCTGTTGGTACCGGAAATTGAAGCGCAGAAATATTTGCGCACGGATCCGCTGAAGCCGAATGAAAAAGACACCGTGGTGCCGGATGTCAAAGCCGCATTGGAAGGTGCCAAACAGATTCTGATGGAACGCTTCGCCGAAGATGTGGTGCTGCTCGCGCGGGTGCGTGAGCACCTCATCGCGCATGGCGTGGTGGAGTCCGCCGTGATCGATGGCCAGCAGGAAGCCGGCGCAAAATTTTCGGACTACTTCAATTATCGCGAGACCTGGAAAACCATTCCCTCGCATCGCGCGCTGGCGATTTTTCGTGGCCGCAATGAAGGATTTCTCACCTCAAAACTGTTGCTCGATTCGGAGATCGGTGAAGTTAAACCGACCGGGAGTTCACCCTTCAACGCCTGCGAAGAGATGATCGCGGGCGTTGCCAGAATCGTGGACAAAAACCGTCCCGCCGACAAGTGGCTGAGCGAAGTCGTGCGCTGGACCTGGCGCATCAAGGTGTCGCTGCATATGGAAACGGAGTTGATGGCGAGCCTGCGCGACAAGGCGGAACGCGAAGCGATTCATGTTTTTGCGGGCAACCTGAAAGACCTGTTGTTGGCGGCACCGGCCGGATCGCACGCGACGATGGGCATTGATCCTGGCATTCGCACCGGTTGCAAAATCGCGGTGGTGGATTCCACCGGGCAGGTATTGGAAACGGCGACGGTGTATCCGCATGAACCGCGTCGCGATTGGGATGGCACGCTGCACACGCTCGCGGCGCTGGCGAAGAAGCATCGCGTCGATCTGATATCGATTGGCAACGGCACCGCCTCGCGTGAGACCGACAAGCTTGCCGCCGACCTGATAAAACTGTTGCCCGCGAAGAAA
>JANLQC010000207.1:0-3839 GCA_031367575.1 Betaproteobacteria bacterium
GCGTCGGGAATTCGATGCGGAGGTTTTTGACTTGCAGGAGCGGGGTGGGATTAATCGCCATCGCACTTATCTCAACTTCGGATTGAGCGCATCGCGCAGCCAATCGCCGATGACGTTGATCGACAGCACCAGTATCACCAGCGCGCCGCCGGGGAACACCGTGATCCACCATTCGCCGGAGAACAGGAAATCGTTGCCGATGCGAATCAACGTGCCGAGCGTCGGTTGCGTTGGCGGTACACCGACGCCGAGGAACGACAGCGTGGCTTCGGTAATGATCGCGGTGCCGATATGCAAGGTGCCGAGCACCAGCACCGGGCCGGTAACGTTGGGCAACACATGCGTGAACATGATGGCAAGTGGTTTCCTGCCAATGACGCGCGCGGCTTGCACATATTCTTTGTTGCGCTCCACCAACGTGGAGCCGCGCACCGTGCGCGCGTATTGCACCCAGCCGGAGGCGGCGATGGCGAAGATCAGCACGTACACCGCCAGTTGATCGTGCATGCCTTTGGGGAGAGCGACGCGCGCAACGCCATCGATAAGCAACGCAATCAGGATGGCCGGAAACGACAACTGGATATCGGCCACGCGCATGATGAAGGCATCGAGCGAGCCGCCGATGTATCCCGAAATCAGGCCCAGCGATACGCCGATCAGCATCGACAGCATCACCGCGCAAATCCCCACCAGCAGCGACACGCGCGAGCCATACATGATGGTCGAGAGCACATCGCGGCCCTGATCGTCGGTGCCGAGCAGAAATTGTGGCTTGCCGGCCGCGATCCAGGACGGGGGCGTGAAGGCGTCCAGCAGGTTCAGGGTCTTCAGGTCAAACGGGTTGTGCGGTGCCACCAGCGGCGCGAAGGCCGAGGCAAAAATGCAAAGAATGGCCGCCAGTGCAGCAGTCATCACGAGTGGATGCTGCTTGAAACTGAACCAGATGTCGCCGTCGAAGAATCGACGCAGCGTGTCATTCATGATTCGCTCCGTCGTCCCCACGCAGGTGGGGACCCAATTTTCCAAATGTATCGCTCACGTCAGTGTCCTCCCGCCGACGCACGGCTGATGCGCAACCTCGGATCCACGGTGTAGTAAAGCATGTCGACCAGCAAATTGATCAGCACGAATATCAAGCCAATCAAACAAAGGTACGCGGCCATCACCGGAATATCGGCGAACTGCACCGCCTGAATAAACAGCAAGCCCATGCCCGGCCACTGGAAAACCGTTTCGGTGATGATGGCAAAGGCAATCAGCCCGCCGAGTTGCAGGCCGGTGATGGTGATCACCGGCACCAGCGTGTTCTTCAGTGCGTGGCCGAAATGCACGGCGTTGTTGGTGAGGCCGCGCGCGCGCGCGAACTTGATGTAGTCGGTGCGCAGCACTTCCAGCATTTCCGCGCGCACCAGCCGCATGATCAGCGTGACCGGGAAAAGCCCGAGCGTGACGGCGGGCAGGATCAGCGCTTTCAGGCCGGTGACGGTGAGAAAGCCGGTCGACCACAGGCCGATTTTGGTCACATCGCCACGCCCGAATGAGGGCAGCCAACCGAGCCACACGGCGAAGATCAGGATCAGAAATATACCGATCAGAAAATTCGGCAGCGAGACGCCGATCAACGATGAAGTCAGCAGCGTTTTTGCAATCACGCTGTTGCGCTTCAACGCCGTATATACCCCCATCGGAATACCGACGAACAGGCCGATCAGCGCCGCCGTCATCGCCAGTTCAAGCGTGGCCGGCAGGCGCTCGATCAGCAGTTGCGATACCGGCCGGCCAAGGCGCAGCGAGATACCGAAATTGCCCTGCAGCGCGTTGCCGATGAACTTGGCGAACTGCACATGAAACGGCGCATCAAGGCCGAGATTTTTGCGCACTTCGTCGCGGTCGGCCGAGGTGGCCTCCGGCGGCAGCATCAGTGACACCGGGTCGCCGACAAAATTGAACAGCGAAAAGGCGATGAACCCCACCGCCAGCATCACCATGATGCTTTGCAGGAGACGGCGGATAACGAAGGCCAACATGACTGTGTTCGCCTTTCGCGGCTAGTTCAATTTGAAGCGGGAGAAATACGCGATATTGTTAGGCGCGAACACGGCCTCGACATTTTTGCGCATTGCCCATGGCACGATCGGCTGGTGAATCGGCAGGATACCGACCTCGGCGCTGTTCAATTTCATGGCATCGCGGATATAGCCGTCGCGCTTTTTCAAGTCGCCCTCAATCTTGATTTTTGAAATCAGCTCATCCATTTTCGGGTTGGAATAGCGGCCGTAGTTGGAATCGCCGTTGCCGGTCTGGGCGCCGCTGTTGGTGTGAAGCAATCCCTGCAAATTGTACAGCGCGTCATAGGTGGCCGCACCCCAGGACAGCAGGTACATGCTGGTGTCAAACTTCTGGATCTTTGGAAAAAAACTTGCTTGCGGAATGATGTTTGGCGTAACGCGGATGCCGACTTGCGAAAGCATCGGCGGAATCGCCTGACAGATATCGGCGGCCGGCTGGATGTTGCCGCAATCGAGCGTAATGGCGAAGCCGTTGGGGTAACCCGCCTCGGTCAGCAACGCTTTGGCTTTGTCCTTGTCGAAGCTGTAGCGCTGGTCGGCCTCTTTGCTGTAACCCTGCACGCCCGGCGGCACCACTGAACCGGTCGGCACGGCGAGGCCGCGCATGACTTTTTCCTTGATCGCCTCGACATCGATTGCATGCGCGATCGCCTGACGCACGCGCACATCCTTCAACGGGTTTTTGCCTTTCACGTCGCTGTACAGCAACTCGTTGCGCGAGGAATCGAAGGCCAGATACTGAAAGCGTGCTTCCGGCGCTTCGACGATTTTGATGTTGGGGTTGCCCTTGAGGCGCGAAATATCCTGCGGCGGCGGATCGAGCACGAAATCAACTTCGCCGGAAAGCAGTGCGGCAGCGCGCGTCGCGTTGGATTTCACCGGCAGCAAATCGACTTGCGTGAGATTGCCCTTTTCCGGGCTGTTCTTGTTCCACCAATCGGCGTTTGCCACCAGCACCGTTTTCACGTCGGCCTGACGCAACGTCACCTTGAACGGGCCAGTGCCGTTGGTGGTTCGCGACGCGAAAGTGTCTTCGCGGTCGGTGTAATTCTGCGGCGTTTCGGATTTATTCTTGACCGCCCATTCCCTGGACATGATGCGAAACTGGAACAGGTGGTTGAGCAGCACCGGATTCGGTTCTTTCATGATGAAATCGACGGTGAGGTTGTCGATCTTCTTTGCACTCGCCACCCCTTGCAGCGACGTCTTCAATTGCGAAAACGCATGCAGCGCACGCTCGGCCGAAAACACCACGTCGTCGGCGCTGAAAGATTGACCTTCATGGAACTTCACGTTGGGGCGTAATTTGAAACGCCAGGTCTTGGCATCGGGCTGCGTCCAGGAAACAGCAAGGCCGGGAACCAATTTGAAATTCTTGTCGCGCAGCACCAGGCCTTCATACACCTGGGCCAGCACGCGATTGGTCGGCAGCAGATTGGCCGAATGTGGATCCAGCGTTTGCGGATCGTCCTGACTCGCATAGCGCAGCGTTTTGGCGTGCGTGGCGTCGGCCGCCGTCAGCGCAAGACACGTCACCAGCAAGCCACAGGAGAATTTGAATCGGGTCATGTTTTCACCGTTTTTTGTGTAGCGCCTGCCGGGCAATTCGTGGTCGCGGGCAGGCACCTGATGGTGCGCAAAGCACATAAACAAACTGCCCATCGAGTCGCCTTGATGGGCAGCGCTGAATTATAACTGTTGCAAGGAGGCGCGAGAAAAGGCCGATGGCGGCGGCAACTCGCGGGGGTTTCGACTCCTCTCTTTTGAAAG
>JANLQC010000217.1:0-2287 GCA_031367575.1 Betaproteobacteria bacterium
GCATTTCCGCCGTCGACAATTACTTCGCGAAGGCGAACAGGTATTCCCCGTCTTGGTTGCGCTTTGCAGGAAAGCGTTCGGCACGCCGCCGCGCAGCGTGCATGTGTCGCCCTGCTATCCATGGTGGACGGATTGTGGCAGACTCACCGCAACGTTTTTTGGATCATCCCGCCATATGGAATCCCTGCACGAATGCGCTGTCATGTTTGCCGATGTCAGCGGCAGCACCAAACTCTACGACACGGCCGGTGACGCGATTGCCCATGCGGCGATCGGTGCCTGCGTTGCGCTGTTCAAGGATTGCACGGCCAATAATGGCGGGCGCACCATCAAGACCATTGGTGACGAAGTGATGGCCGAGTTCCCGAGTTCCTCACAGGCGATGAAAGCGGCGGTCGACATTCAGCACGCGATCAAGTTGATGCCGCCGCCGATTGAAGGGGTGCAACTCGGTGTTCGCATTGGCTTTCACTTTGGGCCGGTGGTGGCGCGCGATGGTGATGTGTTTGGCGACACGGTGAATTTGGCGGCACGGCTGTCGGGCCTTGCATCCAAGGGTCAGATCATTACCTCCGCCGCGACTGTCGAACGGCTGCCGCCGCTGCAAAAAATGGACTGCCGCCTGCTGCATTCAATACCGGTCAAAGGCAAGGCGCAGGAAGTGGAACTGTGTGAGGTGCTGTGGCACGAGACCGACGATGCGACCACGATTGCGGTCAGCCATCGATCGATGGCGGCTGCCGCCACGTCGCTCACGCTTAGCTATCGCGATCAGGTGGTGGTGTTGCCGCGCGATTGCAAGAGCATCACGCTCGGGCGCGACGCGACGGCCGATATGGTTATTGCCGATCGAATGGCATCGCGCATTCACTGCGAAATCGAGCATCGGATGGACAAATTTGTGTTGGCGGATCGAAGTGCCAACGGCACCTGCGTCAGCATCGATGGTCAGGGGGAAATGGTGCTGCGGCGCGAAGAGTGCATCCTGCGCGGCCACGGATTCATTGCGCTGGGCCAGTCGCACGGGAACGCGTCGGAAGTGATCGAATTCAGTTGCGCCTAACGGTCAATTGGTCGCTGGCGGCGGTGGTGGCGGCTTCACAAACTCCGCGTAGTTGAACATCGGCAGCGGCGGCGGCAAGCCAAGCTTGATCGCCGAATCAAGCTGCACCTGAAACGAGAGTCGCGTCAGTGTTTCCACCGGGATCGATGCCGGCGATTTTCGCCCGACCAATATCTGCTCGACCTTGTATGCGGTGAATTGCCCGATCGAATGATAGCGGCTGATCAATCCGGACAAGGCACCCGCTTCCATCAACTGTTCGGTGGATGCAAATGTCGGCAGACCGTTTTCCATTGCGGCGGGAATAATCACTTTCTGCGCCTGCGTGCCGAGAAATGAATCGGGCGGCAGGTAAAGCCACTCGGCACCTTCAGCCTTCATTTCCGCGATCATCCCGGTGGCACCGTCAACCGTCAATTTGCCCGCCGGATCAAGCTGAAATTTTTTCTCGATCACGGTGTAGCCAAGGGTTTGGCCAAACTTGCGAATTTCGTCCAGCGTCACAACCGAGTTGCGCTCGGTTGGAGAATAGAGCACACCAATTTTCTTGTAAGGCCGGTAGGATGCCATCGCGCGCATCTGCGTCTCGGTGGGGGCCACGTGAAACACGCCGGTGACATTGCGGCCGGAGGATTTCAGATTGGGAACAATTTTGGCGAGCACCGGGGCGGCCACCAGCGTGAACACCACCGGGATGTTGGTGATGTGGGTTTTTGAATCGATCTTGTCGAAGGCACCGACCACGCCGAGCGTGACCGAGGTGCCCCAGGTGTAGACAAGATCGGGTTTGGTGCGGCGTATTTCTTCGAGAAATCCCGGCAGGCGCGAATTATCGCGGTTCAAATCGCGGAAGGTAATTTCCACGGGAATTTTGCGGGCGGCGAAATAATCCTGAAAACCTTTTTCGACATCCGTCATGCCGCGAAACGTGATGGCGTAAATCCGCAATTTTGGCGGCGGTGTTTGCGCGTCAATCGGCGCAATTGAAAGTAGCAACAGGCCCAATAACAAAAGTGCGCGCATCATGACGCCGCCCCTGCGGGATTGGCGGGTGATCGATCAAAGTGCGTCAGCAGGAAAAACAAAATGCCGCATGTCAGCACCAGCACGCAGATCGCCACGAAGGCGCCGGTGTAGCCGTAGAGAATGACCAGAATGCTTGCAATCAGCGGGCCGAGCGCGTTGCCAATCCGCTCAAGCATCCGATAAACGCCGTAAACCGTG
>JANLQC010000325.1:0-3855 GCA_031367575.1 Betaproteobacteria bacterium
AAGCGTGGCGTAACCGCCAAAGCGCGTCACAAAAAAGTACTCGACCTAGCCAAAGGCTATCGCGGCCGCCGCAGCACGGTATTCCGTATCGCCAAAGAAGCGGTGATGAAAGCGGGGCAATACGCGTACCGTGATCGTCGCGCCAAGAAACGTGTCTTTCGTGCCCTGTGGATTGCGCGTATCAACGCGGCAGCACGCAGTGGCGGGATTACCTACTCACGCTTCATGAATGGTCTCAAAAAAGCGCACATTGAAGTTGATCGCAAAGTGCTTGCCGATTTGGCTGTCATGGACAAGCCCGCATTCGCGCGATTTGTGGAGCAAGCCAAAGCGGGCCTCGCTGGGTAACAATAATCGGTACGAAACAAACGCGAAAGGCCCGCTGATTCACCGCAGCGGGCCTTTTGTTTTATCCCACTTGCCAATGAGTTGCCATTCATGACCACGCTCCAAGCCATCTTGTCCGACGCAACCGTCAATCTGGGTGCCGTGAAATCGATGCCTGAACTCGAACAGGTGAAGGCAAAATATCTTGGTAAGACCGGCTCGTTAACCGAACAACTCAAGTCACTCGGCAAGTTGCCGCCTGAAGAAAAAAAATCGGCCGGGGCCGCGATCAACGAAGCCAAGACACAACTTGAAGCGCTGGTCAGCGCGGCGAAATCGCGCATTTCGCGCGCCGAGCTGGAAGCGAAATTGGCCACCGAGGCCATTGATGTCACGTTACCCGGTCGCAATCCCGGCAAAGGCGGCCTTCACCCGGTCACAAGGGCGCAGGAGCGGATAGAAGCGTTGTTCGCGACGATGGGTTTTTCAGTGGCCGACGGGCCGGAAATTGAAACGGATTACTACAATTTCACCGCGCTCAACACCCCCCCGAATCACCCGGCGCGATCAATGCAGGACACGTTTTATCTTGCCGACTCCGAGCACGTCTTGCGCACGCATACCTCACCGGTTCAGATACGCCATATGCAGGCGCAGGCGGACAAGGGCGGCCTGCCGATTCGCATCATTTGCCCCGGCCGCGTCTATCGTTGCGATCACGACGCAACACATTCGCCGATGTTTCATCAGATCGAGGGCCTATGGGTTGATGAAGGCATCAGCCTGGCTGATCTCAAGGGCACATTGACGCAATTTTTTCGCGCCTTTTTTGAACGCGAAGACATGCAAATCCGCTTTCGTCCTTCGTTTTTTCCTTTTGTGGAACCGGGTGTCGAAGTCGATATGGAATGGGAAAACAAGGGTGGCAAGATCAAGTGGCTGGAAATCGGCGGCGCGGGCGTGGTGCACCCGCAGGTATTGCGTAACGGCGGGATCGACCCTGAAAAATATTCGGGATTCGCCTTCGGAATGGGTCTGGACAGGCTCGCCATGCTGAAGTATGGCGTCAACGATTTGCGCTTGTTTTTTGAGAACGACATGAAGTTTCTCAGCCAATTTCGCTAGCAGGATTTGACAATGAAAGTTTCGGTAAATTGGTTGAGAGAGTTGGTCGACATCAAATTGTCGGTCGATGAATTGGCGCACACGCTGACCATGGCAGGACTCGAAGTTGAGGAAATCACGCCGGTCGCGGCGGCATTTGACGGCATTGTTGTCGCCGAAGTGAAAAGCACCGCACCGCACCCCAACGCGGATAAATTGCGGGTCTGCGAAGTGGACGCCGGTACTGGCTCGCTGCTTCAAATTGTCTGCGGTGCGCCGAACGTGGCAACGGGAATGCGCGTTCCCTGCGCGCTGGTTGGTGCCAGGCTGCCCGGACTTGAAATCAAGCAGGCTACACTGCGTGGCGTCGAATCGAACGGCATGCTTTGCTCGGCAAAAGAATTGGGACTTTCGGATGATCACGGTGGATTGTTGGCGCTCGCGCATGACGCGCCGATTGGACAAAGCATTCGTGAATATCTCGATCTCGACGACGTCTATTTGACGCTGAAAATGACACCCAATCGCGGCGATTGCCTTTCCATGATTGGCATCGCACGTGACTTGTCCGGCATCACCGGCGCGAAATTTACTGCACCCGAGATTGCGCCGGTGGCAAGCACCGGCGAAGCGGTCCGTTCGATCAAGATTTCTGCGCCAAAAGCATGTGGGCGCTATTTGGGACGGGTCATTACCCACCTCAATACCCGCGCCGCCACACCTGATTGGATGAAGCGCCGCCTGGAACGCGCGGGGTTTCGATCCATTGCGCCGCTGGTGGATATCACCAATTACCTAACCCTCGAACGCGGCCGGCCGATGCACGCTTTTGACAATGACAAATTGCGCGGCGGCATCGATGTCCGGTTTGCCATTGCCGGCGAACAAATGAAATTGTTGAATGACCAGCAGGTGGAATTGCAGCCAGACATGCTGTTGATTGCGGATGAAAATGGTCCGATCGCAATGGGCGGCGTCATGGGCGGACTGGAAAGCATGGTCACGGGCGCCACCCAACATGTATTTTTCGAGGCGGCCTATTTTGACCCGGCAATAATTCAGGGAAAAACACGGACGCTTGGCATCAATTCCGATGCGGCGTACCGATTTGAACGCGGCGTCGATCCTGAAAGCGCGCGCGCCGGCATCGAATATGCGACCCGACTTGCAATGGAAATTTGCGGCACACCCGAAACGAAGGCCGGGCCGGTAATTGAGGCAACGGGTCAAGTGCCGATCCGAATGCCGGTTCGCATTCGCGCCGCGCGAGTCAATCGGCTGATCGGCATTTGCATTGAATTGCGGGAAATGGCAGAAATTCTCACGCGCTTGCAATGCAAGGTAACAACGGTTGGTGACGAATTAATGATTAGCGCGCCGTCATTTCGGTTCGACTTATATATTGAAGAAGATTTCATCGAGGAAATTGCCCGCGTACATGGTTACGAAAAGGTGCCCGCCTATCCGCCCGTTTCGAGCGTCGCGATGATGCCGATTCCCGAAAGTAGACGCTCGCGGCATGCACTGCGTCATGAAATGGCGGCACTCGGCTATCAGGAAGTCATCAATTACAGTTTTACCCCTGAGTCTTGGGAGGCGGATTTTGCAGGCAACGACGCGCCACTGAGACTTGCAAATCCGATTGCCAGCCAAATGAGTGTCATGCGGAGCAATTTGATTGGTGGACTGATTGCAACACTGAAGCACAATCTCAATCACGGCGAAGTGCGCCTGAAGTTGTTTGAAATGGGACGATGTTTTCTCGCGGACGACGCCAGCATTGCCGCTCAGCCCGAACGGCTGGCAGGATTGGTCTATGGCAGTCGATATTCCGAACAATGGGGGGAGGGCGGACAAAAAGGCGCTGCCGCTGATTTTTATTCGGCGAAGGGTGAAATTGAAATTTTGCTTCATGGCCTCGCTGTCCGCTTCGCGAAGGCCGCGCATCCGGCATTGCACCCCGGGCGGTCTGCGCAAATTGAAATCGACGGAAAAAAGATCGGAAACCTTGGTGAACTTCATCCGCGTTGGCAGCAAAAATATGAGCTGCCGATGGCACCGACCTTTTTTGAACTCGACGTTGACGCGATTAGCCGCACAATTGCACCCGTCTTTCGCGCCATTTCGCGGATGCAGGCAGTGCGCCGGGATATCGCCGTGCTGGTCAATGAGTCCGTTGAAATTCAGGCCATGCTCGACGCAATTTTGGAGCAAAAAATGGCGTCAATCATCGATTTTTCTCCATTTGATATTTACCGTGGTCTGAACCTCGAAAACGGGAAAAAAAGTGTTGCCTTTCGTATAGTTATGCAG
This sequence comes from Betaproteobacteria bacterium, assembly GCA_031367575.1. Classification (GTDB taxonomy): domain Bacteria; phylum Pseudomonadota; class Gammaproteobacteria; order Burkholderiales; family Usitatibacteraceae; genus UKL13-2. Next base: position 3,745 of record JANLQC010000325.1, read on the forward strand.
GATACTGATAGGACTTTGACAGATTCAGAGGCGGATTCCAAAGTTTCTGAAGTAGTTGAAGTGTTATCTCAAGTATTTGGCGCAACTATAAGAAAATAAAGAGAATTTTTA
>JANLQC010000337.1:0-16077 GCA_031367575.1 Betaproteobacteria bacterium
AACAGGATGGGCAATTGCTTTTCAGCGGGGCGATCACCGATGAATGGCAATTTGAATACCCGACCGTTGCTTTGCGTTTTTTGCCCCTTCGTGACTTTGGTGGCGGCGACTTCGGCTTTTATTTTCCGCGTTTGATCCCCGGTTACTGCAGAGTTCTTGTCCCGTTTCGTCAAGGACGTCGGAAATTTTAGTGCCATGTGCCTTCTCCGTTACTATTTTGATTGGCCGGCGGTGACGCGTGCTAACGCGCCGCGGGACTCGGTGAAGCAACCGCCGTCGCGCCACTCAAGTCGCTGATCGGTGTGCCAACTTCCAAAAAACCGAGTTCACCGACCAGTGCGGCAACATCCAGTTCCTGCCAAATTACGCCGGCATGATCGCGATACTTCGCCTTGACCCATGGCGGCATCGTTCCGGTGCTGCCGGAAGCGGTTGGCACCGCGCTGAATTGGTCGGGGCTGCGCAAACCAAGCATTCTGCTTACCATCAGCCCCGATCCCTCAAGCAAACGATCAGCGATCAAGATTACCCGCCGCTCCGCACCGGGGCTGATGGCAGCGCCGCCCTGAAACGCCGCGAAATCCGCCACCGAATATAGTTTTCCACGAACGTTTGCCACCCCTCGAAACCACGGAAGCGTCAGCGGCACGCCCACCGTAGTTGGCACCGGAATCACCTCTGACACGTCGGCCAGATTGACCAGCCAGTTTTCCGCGCCAATCTGAAATCCGAGCTTGGACACCACCGATTTCTGCGACCCCAGATCACGAATTCGTTGCGCGACATTTTGCTGAAATTCGCGGAGACTGATTTTTCGCGCCATAACTAAATCCACTCAGCCAAGCGCTTTGATTTTCGCCAGCAATTCCGGCCCATTGACCGGTTTCACAATGTAATCCTTTGCCCCTTGACGCATGCCCCAAATCTTGTCGGTTTCCTGATCCTTGGTGGTACAAATGAACACCGGAATATGCTTGGTCTTTTCTTCACGTGTAATGGCACGCGTGGCCTGAAATCCATTCAGACCCGGCATCACCACATCCATGAGAATCAGATCCGGGATTTCCGCTTTTGCGCGCTCGACGCCGTCCTCGCCGCTCACCGCGAGCGCGACCGTGTAACCGGACTTCGTCAACAGCCCTTCCAGAAACGCGCGCTCGGTGGGGGAATCGTCAACGATGAGGATTTTCTTGATGGCCATAATCATTGCTCCAATCGGTTACAGGTAGCGCAAAATTCATCGGAAATCGGTGTTGCTGCGGACGTTGGCAGCCGGTCGGACTTAAGGTAAGTCGGCTGCATTCGCCAAGTTCGACAGACTGCTAGGCCGCACTGGGTTGGATTAAATCTGCTCGTCGTGCGCCGCGGTGGGTTTCCACCGTTTTCAACAAACTTTCCTTGGAAAAGGGTTTGGTCAGGTATTCATCGGAACCAACCATGCGTCCACGTGCGCGATCAAACAGGCTATCTTTTGACGAAAGCATGATCACCGGTGTTGCCTTGTGCTTGGCGTTTTTTTTGATCAGCGCGCAAGTCTGGTATCCATCCAGCCTCGGCATCATGATATCGACAAAAATCAGGTCGGGCTGGTGATCGGCAATTTTGGCGAGAGCGTCAAAGCCATTCTCGGCAAGAATCACATGGCAACCCGCCTGCATCAGGAATATTTCGGCCGATCGGCGAATCGTATTCGAATCGTCGATAACCATTACTCGTACACCAGATAGGGGTTTAGCGTCTGCCACGTCGCGGTTCCTTGGGGGCACCGCTTGCGCTGCGGAGCCTGATAAACCTAACAGCCAAATAGCCAAAAAACAAATCAAGTAAAAACAAATAAAGTGCAATCGTACCCGCTTATCGGGCACGCTGTCAGCAATATCGGCCTTTGGTAAAACCAGCGCGTGAACGATTGGGTCACGCCGTCCGATTATCGCGCGTTTCCATTCGCCATAGTGCAGATCTGTTCGATTTTCGTCGCACTAGATTAGCGGCCTTCAAGTCAAATGTTGTTAAATTTCGATCATTTCAAAATCTTCCTTGCGCGCGCCGCACTCCGGACAACACCAACTGATGGGCACCTCCTCCCAACGGGTTCCCGGCAAAATGCCGTCATCGGGCCAGCCACTTGATTCTTCATAAACAAGACCGCAGACGAGGCACATCCACGTTTTGTACTTGGTCACTGCGGTCATGGCCGCCTTTCAGTAATACAATACATTTTTGAATGTTCCGAAAAATATTCGGAAACACGGGCAGGCATGATATCCGCTGGCGTTCAAAACCGCCAACGCAACAGGCAGAACCCGTGTCCCGAGCCTGGCGCAATTTTACTTCCCACCCTTCATGCCTGATTTCAATAAAGCGCCGCCGTCGGTACTCTGTTTTTCCGCCACCGATCCATCGGGTGGTGCCGGTATTCAAGCCGATATTCTCACTCTCGCCAGCATGGGCTGTCATCCCTTGTCGGTCATTACTGCCATCACCGTGCAGGATACTTCCGGCGTCGAAGGCGTGATGCCGATTGACGCCGACTGGGTGGCCGATCAGGCGCGTTCAATACTCGAAGACATTCCCGTCGCCGCGTTCAAGATTGGCGTGCTGGGTAGTGTCGAAAATGTATCAGTGATTGCTGAAATTGTCGCCGATTATCCGGAAATCCCGCTGATTCTGGACCCGGTGCTGGCTTCCTCACGCGGCGACGAATTCGCCAGCGAAGACACGCTTGCGGCGATCCGCGAATTGCTTATTCCGCAATGCACGGTCATTACACCCAACACCCTTGAGTTGCGTCGGCTTGCATTGGAAGACGACGAAGACGAGAGCCGAATTGAAAAACTCGCGCTACGGCTGGTTGAAATGGGTGCGGAATTTGTCCTTGTGACGGGCACTCACGAGGCAACGCCGGATGTAATCAATACGCTGTTTAGCGACAAGGGATTGCTGCGCAGCGACAACTGGCACCGCATGCCAGGTAGTTACCATGGCTCCGGTTGCACGCTTGCCTCAGCGTTGGCTGCCACCATCGCGCGCGGATTGGACATTTCTGAGGCGGCTCGCGAAGCGCAGGAATACACCTGGCAGACACTCAAGTTCGGCTTTCGGCCGGGCATGGGACAGTTGATTCCCGACCGCCTTTTCTGGGCGCGGGACGATACCAATGGCGAAGATAGTGCAGGCAACGAAGAAATTGCGGCAGACCCCGCCGCGCGTGGCACGCGCCATTGATTTGGGTGATATGGCTGCGCGGGATCATTCCGGTGAGCGCCATGAATTTCCGGGCGGCGAAGGTTGAGTAAGTCGCGCGCCGCGATTCGCGGAGTCTATGCGATTACGCCCGATGAACCGCGCACGGACGTCTTATGCAAACAAGTCACCGACGCGCTGGAAGGTGGGGTGCGCCTTTTTCAGTACCGAAACAAGGCCGCGACGCGCTCACTGGCGCGCGCGCAGGCAGTTCGTTTGCGGGCAATTACCGCCAATGCCGGTGCCTGCCTGATCGTCAATGACGATATTGAACTCGCGCTTGAAGTTCGCGCCGACGGCGTCCATCTCGGCCGCGATGACCGGGATGCACGGGTCGACTTTTCTTCAATTAGGCGGTGCGCATCGGCGTCGACCGGTGTCGATGGCAGGTTCATGATCGGCGTTTCCTGCTACGACAAATTGCAACTGGCGCGAGCGGCCTTGCTGGCAGGTGCCGACTATATTGCCTTCGGCGCGTTTTTTCCTTCATCAACCAAACCGCATGCGGTGCCCGCCGAGTTGTCGCTGATACGCCGGGCTAAAGAAGAATTTACCGTGCCGGTGGTCGCCATTGGCGGCATCACCATCGAAAATGCGTCACAATTGGTTGCGGCAGGGGTCGATTCGATCGCCGTCATTTCATCGATGTTTGGTGCCAGCGACATCTGTGCCCGCGCTCGCGAATTCACTTTAATCTTTCCGGATGATGATCAAGAACAGCCAAAAATTATTTGAACAGTCGCAGCGCGTCATTCCCGGTGGTGTCAATTCGCCGGTGCGCGCATTTCAGGCAGTGGGGGGCACGCCGATATTTTTCCGCGAAGGCAAGGGTGCCTATTTGTGGGATGTCGACGGCAATCGATATATCGATTACGTCGGTTCCTGGGGGCCCGCCGTCCTTGGGCATGCGCACCCTGAGGTCGTGCGTGCGGTGCAGGAGCGTGCCGCCAAAGGGCTTTCGTTTGGCGCGCCAACCGAGCTTGAACTGGAAATGGCGGAGCGCCTGTGCACGCTGTTGCCGTCGATCGAACAGGTTCGGCTGGTCAGCTCCGGAACCGAAGCGACCATGAGCGCGATTCGTTTGGCACGCGGCTATACCGGGCGCTCGAAGATCGTCAAGTTCGAGGGCTGCTATCACGGACATGGCGACGCGCTGCTCGTCAAAGCAGGATCCGGGGCATTGACATTTGGACATCCGAGTTCGGCCGGGGTGCCCGCCGAGGTTGTCGCACATACATTGGTTCTCACCTATAACGACGCCGATGAGATTGAGCGCACATTTGCAAAAGTGGGTTCGGAGATTGCCTGCGTGATCATTGAACCCATCGCCGGCAACATGAATTTCGTCATGCCATCGCCCGCGTACATGGTGCTCCTGAGAGATCTTTGCACGCGCCATGGCGTCGTCCTAATATTCGATGAAGTGATGACCGGGTTTCGTGTCGGTTTGCAGGGCGCGCAGGGACATTTTGGCGTCACGCCCGATCTGACCACGCTGGGTAAGGTGATTGGGGGAGGGCTTCCGGTCGGCGCATTTGGCGGTCGGCGCGAAATCATGGCGCATCTCGCTCCGCTGGGCGCGGTTTACCAGGCGGGCACGCTTTCGGGAAATCCGGTCGCAGTCGCGGCTGGATTGAAAACACTCGAGTTGATTTCCGCGCCCGGCTTCTTTGACCGGCTTGGCGCGCGCACCACTGAGCTCACAACCGGATTGCAGACCGCTGCCGAGGCCGCAGGAATGGCGTTTTCCACCGCCTCGCTGGGAGGCATGTTTGGTTTTTTCTTTTCCGCCACACCGCCGCACCGCTACGCCGATGTGATGCTTGGTGATCGCGCCCGATTCAACCGGTTTTTTCACGCCATGTTGCGGCGCGGCGTCTATCTGGCCCCATCCGCGTTTGAAGCGGGATTTGTGTCATCGGCGCATTCCGCCGCCGACATTGCCGCCACCATCAATTCCGCACGCGCGGCGTTTGACGAATCGCGCAACGGCTGACCGTGAAACGCCGACTGAAAGCCACCATCGACAACATTGCACTGGCGGCACTGGTGTTTGCGGTGGTGGCGATTGCGGCGGTATCGACGGTCGCCGTCGTTTCAGTCGAAAGTTTGATTGCGACCAACGAGAAAGTCTTGCGCGCACAACGGGTGGCGTCGAGCCTCGAATCGATTCGATTCAATGCGCTTGGGCTCGATATGGGAGAGAAAGGTTACCTAATCACCGGCAACGAGCGGGATCTGGCCAGATACCTTGCGGGCACCGTGGAAATTGAAAGTGAGCTCGCCTATCTGGCCGAACAGCGTGCCGACCACGCGACCCTCGCGGCACGCTTTGTCGAACTCGACCAAGCCGCCCGTCAGGTGATTGCCAGTGAGCGAATCATCGTCGAAGCACGAAGGACTCAAGGTTTTGCCACTGCGCAGGCACTGGTTCGCGCGCACATGGCTGAACAAAAACAGGAAAGACTGATCTTGGTCACGCGCGAATTGCTGGTCGCGTCGCGTCGCCAGCATGACGTCCTCGAGGCCGATCAGGTTGCATATGGCGACAAAGTGAGGCGTCTGATACTTGCGCTGATTTCTTCGTCAGCCTTCATTCTTGTATTTCTCTATGGAACACTGCGTCGGCTGAACAAAGAGCAACGTTCCGCCCAAACCAGGATCGCGTATCAGGCAACACACGATTCGCTGACCGACCTGCTTAACCGTCCCGCCGTCATGGAACATATTTCGGCGCGATTGCAGGACGCCCAAACCGAGGCCGCACTGGGCGGTTTCGCACTGCTGTTGATGGATCTTGATGGCTTCAAGGCCGTCAATGACAGTCTCGGTCACGACGCCGGTGACAGTCTGCTGCAGCAAGTTGCTCAACGAGCACTTCGGGAACTGCGCGATTCTGATCTCATCGCCCGTCTTGGCGGCGACGAATTCTTGATCGTCATTCCGCAGGTCTCTGGCCGCGAAAACGCGTCGCGCATCGCGGCCAAGCTTATCGCCGCCGTTGCCGGGGAATTTGTGCTTGGCAAAGATCGGGTGCGCATCACGGCGAGCATCGGCATCAGCGTCTTCCCGGAGGATGCGCGCGAGCGGGAATCGTTGATGAAATGCGCCGACCTCGCCCTCTATCAGGCAAAACGTGCCGGCAGAAATAATGCACAGTTTTACCGGCCTGAAATGCGCGGCGGCACCTCGGCCTGACGAACAACGTGCCGCAGGTCTCAAAAAAAACCGGCATTCGCCGGATTTTTTGAGACTGATACTTTGGCTATCGGGTTCGCATGCCGGCAACATACTCGGCGGCGGCCTGCATATCGCTTTCGCGCATACGACTGGCGATCGCATTCATTTGCGCATTCTTGCGTGAACCGGCCGCATATTGTTTTAATTGATCCAGCGTATATTCCGGCCACTGCCCGGCGAGGCGCGGATAGAGCGCAGGAATCCCGGCCCCCGCACCGCCATGACAACCCGCACAAGCTGGTATTTTTTGCCCGGGATTGCCAGCGCGGTATAGTTTCTGGCCAGTGGCCGCCAGCGCCGCGTCGCGCGCGGTTGCATTGGCCTTCGGCTGCTGCGCAAAGTAATACATGCCGAGTGCTTTCATGTCGTCGGCGCTCAGGTTGGCCGCCATGCCCTGCATAACCGGGTTCTTGCGCACGGAAGTTTTGAAGAGTTCGAGCTGCTTGGCGATATACTGCTCCGGCATCCCGGCGATATTCGGATTTGCCGGAATGGCGCTCATGCCGTCGAGGCCATGGCAGGCCACACAGACTGCACCGGCGATTTGGTTCCCGCGCGCCATCATTTCCGCTTTGTTGGCGGGTGACGCTTTCGCCGTGTCGGTGGCGGCGTGTGTCAACATTGCCATCAGTGACAATACTCCCGCTAGTAGTATCCGCTTCATTGCCAACCTTTAATTGTTATGACGTTTTGAACCTGTGATTTTAACTGAAGCAGCCGGAAGAGGAAACCATGGGTCTGTTTGATCGCGCGGCATATACCGCGTCCGCTCACGATCTGGAGCAACTGCCGCCGGATGCCGGTCGCGAAGTCGCCTTTGTCGGGCGCTCCAATTCGGGCAAATCAAGCGCGATCAATACGCTCGCGAACCATAGGCGTCTGGCGTATGTTTCCAAAACGCCGGGACGCACCCAGTTGATCAATTTTTTCACGCTCGGGGATGATCGCACGCTGGTTGACTTGCCCGGCTATGGCTACGCGGAAGTTCCGGCGCGCGTGAAAGCGCATTGGCAGAACGTGATGGCCGCCTACGTCAGCACCAGAGCCGCGCTGCGAGGACTGGTGCTCATCATGGATGCCCGGCATCCGCTCAAGCCGCTCGATATCAAACTCCTCGATTGGTACCTGCCGACCGGCAAGCCGGTGCATTGTTTGCTGACCAAATCGGACAAGCTTTCACGCAGTGAGCAGGCGCTCATTTTGCGTAGCGTGATCAAACAAATGCAGGCCGCGCAGCACGATGTCACCGCGCAATTGTTTTCGAGTCTGAAAAAAGAAGGTATCGAGGAAGCGGAAGCGGCGATTGCGCGTTTGTTCGGTGCCGACAGCGCGAACTGAATTTGGCGGCGAAAAAATGAGAAAAGGGCACGGGAAAAGGGGAATCCCGTGCCCTTGGAACAGCCAAAATCGAGTGTTACCCCGATAAAGGCACCCGCTCAGGGAGGAGAAGCGGGGAGGAATGAACCCCTCATACGATAAGATGGCGACACGCCGCGAAAGTTCAATATTTCCTGCGTTTGGTTCAGCCTGTGTTTTTTTGTTTCACTTGCCGGCGCGATCAACCGAAAATCTCGATTAACTGGATCCTTCGCCCATGAATTTTGGCCAATTTCCCGCCCGCAGAATGCGCCGCCTGCGCCGGACAGGGTTTCTTCGCGACATGGTGCGCGAATCGTCATTGTCACCGGCGGATTTCATTTATCCGGTATTTATTCTCGATGGCACCAATCAGTGTCAGCCGGTCGCGTCGATGCCGGGCATCGAGCGTGTGTCGGTTGACCGGCTGTTACCGAAGTGCGAAGAAGCGATCAAGCTGGGTATTCCGGCGATCGCGCTGTTTCCGGTCATTGACTCGTCGTTGAAAACCGTCGGCGGTGAAGAGGCATTCAATGCGCAGGGGCTGGTTCCGCGCGCCCTGCGCGAAATAAAAAAACGTTTCCCCGCGCTTGGCGTGGTGTGCGATGTCGCACTTGACCCGTACACATCGCATGGCCAAGATGGACTGATCGACCCGTCGGGTTACATCCTTAACGATGAAACCATTGCGGTGCTGGAAAGGCAGGCACTCTGCCAGGCTGAAGCGGGTGTCGATATCGTCGCGCCGTCGGACATGATGGATGGCCGCATCGGTGCCATCCGGCGCGCGCTCGACGCCCAAGACCATATTCACACCGCGATCATGGCCTACTCCGCCAAGTACGCCAGCGCGTTTTACGGGCCGTTCCGCGATGCCGTCGGCTCAGTCGGCAATCTTGGCAAAAGCGACAAGAAAAATTACCAGATGGATCCGGGAAATTCCGACGAAGCGTTGCGGGAGATCGCGCTGGATTTGCAGGAAGGCGCGGACATGGTGATGGTTAAACCGGGCATGCCGTATCTTGATATTGTGCAGCGTTGCAAGTCCGCGTTTGGTGCACCAACATTCGTCTATCAAGTCTCGGGCGAATACGCGATGTTGAAAGCCGCCGCCCAAAACGGCTGGCTCGACGGTGAATCGTGCATGATGGAGTCCCTGCTCGGTTTCAAGCGTGCCGGTGCCGACGGCATACTCACGTACTTTGCCATTGAGGCGTCAAGAATACTGAAACGCTAAAACGGCCAAGTGCGAAAGTGCGCCGAAGGGCTTCCTCCGAGCGTCATTCGATTGGGGATCAAAAATCAAGCACTGGCGCGCGTTTCCAGGCCTTTTCGACCTGAATGGCACGCCAGTGCTAGACTATTTCAATTTCACTGAAGCGTTTTTCGGCGTCTGCCTGTTGCGCGCGATGATGTCGGATGCTGTCACCGGGATTCGCCGCGTGCCTGTCGGCGTGACTGTCATAGAGCGAAATGACCACTGGGACGTCATCGAACTCGAGGCGATAACTTGCGCGTTTTGCGTTGTGCCCTTTCCCCGCTGGCATGCCTTGTTGGCGATATTGAACGTCGCGATGTTCAAAGGCAATGCGCGCGTCAATCAGATGCATCTCGAAAATTTTCGGGTCAACGCCGATAATTTCGAGTTCGATCTCGCTGTATTGAGTCGCGGTTCCGTTCAATACCGGCCCAACCAACCACGGCGAAAACGGTTGTAATCGCGTCATCACTTTGAGGGCGATTTCACGCATTGCGGAAAGTACCTTCGGTTGGGTTTCTCCGGCGAACAGTGCCAAATGTTCGCGAAGCGCGGTTTCGACTTCAAAATTATCCGGAAGCGCGTAGGGATCTGAGATTCCAAGCTGGCGAGCCGCTTTTTGTTTCGCGGCGCGGTAATCGGTCAACCCTTCGGCGATCAAGCGTGCCGCCAACTGCGCAACGTGCGCCCGGACATTGCCCGCCGCGAATTCCGGCCTCCCGATGTTTTTCGCGGAATGGCGATCTACTGCAGAAGATTTTGAACGTGCGCGTTTCGTCATCAGAAAATTTGATTTTTGACTTCTTCCGAGGGTTTGTTCGCCTCGCGCAATCCCGCAGGGCCGTCACCCACGCTATGTTGAGATTCGGCATAGATGAATTCCATTACCGACTTGCCATCTTTATTCAGTTCGCCGGCAAGGGGAATCGTCACGATGCCTTCGGGTGGCTCAAAGGGAAATTCCTTGGCACCCTTCAACGCCTTCGCCATGTAATTCATCCATATCGGCAATGCCGCCTTGCCGCCGGTTTCATTGTTGCCCAGATCCGCCGGATTGTCGTAACCAATCCAGGCAATTGCCACCAAGCTCGGGTTGAAGCCTGCGAACCAGGCATCGTAGTGGTCATTGGTCGTGCCGGTTTTGCCGGCGAGGTCGTTGCGTCCCAATGACATCGCACTCGCCGCCGTTCCATAGCGCACCACATCGCGCATCAGGCTCGACATGATGAACGCATTGCGCGGGTCGATGACTCGTTCAGCCTGCTTTTGCCGATCCGCCGAACGCGTAGCGGCATCGATGTCGGCAAGTTCAGGCGACGCCTCAAACAGAACGCCACCCTTGTCGTCGGTTATTTTGCTGATGAAATAAGGTTTGATGCGATAGCCGCCGTTGGCGAAAATCGAGTATGCCCCCGCCATTTGCAGCGGCGTCGCCGCACCGGCACCGAGCGCCAGAGTGAGATAGGCGGGATGCAGTTTGGGGTCAAAGCCAAACCGGGTAATGTAATCCTGTGCGTAGGCGGGGCCGATCGCTTGCAGAACGCGGATCGACACCATGTTTTTCGATTTGGCGAGGGCCGTCCTGAGGCGCATCGGACCTTCATACTTGCCGTCATAATTTTTGGGCTCCCAAATCTGCCCGCCATTGCGGCCCGGGTCAAACACGACCGGGGCGTCGTTGACAACGGTCGCCGGCGTAAACCCTTTTTCGAGCGCGGCCGAATAGATAAATGGCTTGAAACTCGAACCCGGCTGACGCAGCGCCTGGGTGGCGTGGTTGAATTTGTTTGCGGTGTAATCAAATCCACCGGACAAGGCACGAATGGCACCGTCGGTTGGGTCGACCGACACCAGCGCCGCTTCGACTTTGGGTAACTGCGAAACGATCCACGCGCCCTTGTCATCCTGACCAAGCCGGATAACCGAGCCGCGTACCGGTTTGAGTGGCGAGGACTTTTCAATCAGCGCCCGGGCAATAAACTTCAGCGCGTCCCCCGTCAGTTTCATGGTCTCGCCACGTTTGGTATGGACGGTCAGTTGCTTGGCATCGGCTTCCAAAACGATAGCCGGTACCAGATCCCCGACAATGTCTTTTTCCTGCAACGCTTCCTCAATGGCTTCCTCAGCCTCGTCTTTCTCTGCGCTTAGTTTTATCAGGCCTTCAGGTCCGCGGTAGCCATGTCGATGATCGTACTCAATGACGCCTTTGCGCAAGCTTGCATTGGCCGCTTCCTGATCGGCTTTTCGAATGGTCGTATATATGCGTATTCCGCTTACATAGGCTTTTTCGCCATATTGCTCAAAAACCTCCTGGCGCGCCATTTCCGCCACGTATTCCGCATTGACGGCATACATTTGCCGATCCCTATTAAATTTTAGCGGCTCCTCCTTGGCCCGTTTGGTTGCCGCATCGTCAATGACGCGCATTTCATTCATGCGCCGCAATACATAGTGCTGTCTGAGCGTTGCGCGCTTCAGATTGTTAAAAGGGTTGTACTGCGATGGCGCCTTCGGAATTCCCGCGAGCATGGCGGCTTCGCCCGCCGTCAACGCACCCAAGTCTTTTCCGTAATAGACCCGGCTCGCTGCGGCAAAACCAAACGCACGATTGCCCAGAAAAATGTGATTAAGGTAGATTTCCAGAATCTGATCCTTAGACATACTGCGCTCCATTTTGAAAGCGAGCAACCACTCCGAAACTTTTCGCGTCAATGTAACTTCGTTGGAAAGAAAGAAATTGCGGGCGACTTGCTGGGTGATCGTTGACGCACCGCCCTTGGATTTTCCGGCTACCACGGCGGCCATTGCGGCCCGCGCAAGGCCGATGACATCGACGCCGGGATGTTCATAAAAACGCTCGTCTTCGGCCGCAATGACGGCTTGTTTCATCAACATTGGAAAGTCCTGAACGCGCACAAATGAACGCTTTTCCTCGCCAAACTCTCCGATGACATTGCCTTCAAGGGTATAAACTCGAAGTGGCAATTTTGGGCGGTAATCCGTCACCGCCTCAATGGAGGGAAGGTTTGGGTACAGGAGGATAACGGTCAAGGTCGCGATGCCCACCGCCACCAGTACCAGCGAAACCAGCAAAATAACCGGATAAAACCACCAGCGTAAAGTCATGTGAACCTTTTGAAAATGGCGACCTGAAAGGCCATTATATCGGTCGAATTAGGCCGACCCTGAGTAGCGAACGTTCACTTTGTGGTGAAAAAGTGACGGATTCGTGGCCTTGGTGATTGTTGCAGCGCAATTAAAGTCTTTTCGAGGTTTGAAAGAAATTGCTTTACACGTCCACGGCTTGTTGCTAGCATTTAATGTAATTTGTGCGTAATGGGCCGTAAGTTCAAATCACTACAAGGGCCAGACGACTACCATGTTTAAAGAAAAACTGGCATCCCAGTTCGATTTTCTCAGCGCGAAAACGCCGCCATTGCTGGGGGTCGATATCAGTTCGTCCTTTATAAAGATCGTCGAAATCGCTGAGGCAGGTAAAGGGCTGTACCGGGTTGAACGCTATGTAATCGAACCCCTGCCCAAAGACACGGTGACCGATGGCAACATCGCCAACATTGAGGCGGCAGGCGAAGTCATGCGGCGCGCACACAAACTCATGGCGACACGCATCAAGAATATCGCGCTGGCACTTCCTTCGTCCGCCGTCATCACCAAGAAGGTATTGCTGAACGGCAATCAACGCGACGAAGAAATGGAATTCCAGGTTCAGTCCGAGGCCAACCAGTACATTCCTTTCAGCCTGGACGAGGTCAATCTGGATTTTCAGGTCATTGGCCCGGCACCCAATAGTGATGAAGAAGTGGAAGTACTGATTGCGGCGTCGCGCAAGGAAAAAATCGAGGATCGGGTTGCCGTCGCGGAAGCTGCCGGGCTAAAGACCACGGTGATGGATGTCGAGTCCTACGCCGCATTGGCCGCCTTTGAAATGATGAAAGGCTCAGCCACAGGCATCGAGGACAAAGATGTCACGGCAATCGTCGATATTGGTGCCCTTACCACCCGCGTGACCATCATGCACGAGGATCAGCAAGTGTACTCGCGCGAACAGCAATTGGGCGGGTTTCAATTGACTCAGGATATTTCGCGGCAATTCGGCATGCCTATGGAAGAAGCTGAAGTGGCGAAGAAAGGCGGCGGACTGCCGGATAATTATCAGGCGGACGTGTTGCAGCCTTTCAACGAGAAAGTCGTACTTGAAATCTCCCGGGCACTGCAATTTTTCTTCACTTCCACGCAATTCAACAAAGTCGACCACATTCTGCTTTGCGGCGGCAGCGCCGTGCTGGATGGTCTTGAGGAAATGATTGATCAACGCACGCAGGTGCATACGTTGGTGGCAAATCCGTTTGCCAATATGGCGTTGTCGCCCAAAATCAAACCGCGCCAACTTACCATCGACGCCCCCGCGCTGATGGTTGCGTGCGGTCTCGCCATGCGGAGGTTTGACCCAGCATGATGCGCATAAACCTACTCCCGCACCGCGAGGAAAAACGCAAGGCGCGGCAGAAACAATTCGCCATTTTGGCCGGCATCACCGCCGCGATTGGTTTGGCGGTGGCGGCCCTGCTTTGGGTGTTCTTCGATGGCCAGGTCGACAACCAGAATGGCCGCAACAAATATTTGAACGAGGAAATCGCCAAACTTGAGAAGCAGATCGAGGAAATCAAGAAGATCCGCGAGGAAACGGCCTCCCTGCTCGCAAAGAAACAAGTTGTCGAGGGTTTGCAAAGCAATCGTTCCGAGCCGGTTTACTTGCTCGACCAATTGCTGCGCCAACTTCCAGAAGGGCTCTACCTTAAGTCGATTAAGCAAACAGGTACAAAAATCAATGTCACCGGATATGCACAATCCAACGCGCGCGTATCCGCGTTCATGCGCAATATCGAGGCCTCGCCCTATCTCGAAAACCCGAACTTGATCGTCATTACCGCCGTGACGCTTAACAGTCAGCGTGCCAATGAATTCAGTCTGGATTTTGGCATCAAGCGTGCAAAAGCCGATGATGGCAAGGGGGCCCCCAAGAAGGCTGATCCCGCAAAACCGGCGGAGAAAAAAGCATGAACAAGTGGATTGAGGAACTCAAGCAACTTGACACCAAAAATCCCGGGAACTGGCCATGGCTTTTCAAGTTCGCGGCTTTTATCCTGATTTTCGCGCTCATTTTGGTGGCGGGCTATTTATTGCAGTATCAGTCACAAATCGAAGAACTTGATAAGCAAAAAGGTAAGGAAGTTGAACTCAAGACCACATTTCTCGAGAAGAAAAAGATGGCGGTCAATCTTGAGGCTTACCAACAGCAGCGCGCGGAAATTGAACAGTCGTTCGGCGCACTGCTAAAACAATTGCCGACGCGCTCGGAGATGGATGCACTACTGATCGATATTAATCAGGCAGGCTTGGGCCGCGGATTGCAATTTGATCTTTTCAAACCGGCGGCTGCGGAGACGACGACCGAGTTTTACGCCGAGCGCCCGATTGGCCTGAAAGTTGTCGGCAATTACCACGACTTGGGCGCATTTGCGAGTGACGTGGCGAAACTGCCACGCATTGTTTTGCTCAATGACCTCAAGGTCGATCTCGGCAAAGAAGGATCGCTTACGATGGAGGCGGTTGCCCGAACCTACCGCTATCTGGATCCCGAAGAAGTGGCCGCGCAACGCAAGATGGCCAAGGGTGCGGCCACGAAACCGGGTGCAGCCAATCCGGCGGGAGGCAAATGATGAAACGCCACGCCAAATTCACCCTGATATGTGCGCCGGCGCTGGTACTTGTTGCCTGCGGCGAAGGCTTTGCCGATTTGCGCCAGTTTGTGAAGGATTCCGACAAAAGTGTGGTGCGCAAAATCGAAGCACTGCCACAAGTAAGACCGTTTGCGCCGTTCGCCTACGAAGGATTTGATTTGCCCGACCCGTTCAAGCCACGCAAACTTGCCGTGAAGCAAAATGATAGCAGCGGTCTGGCACCGGACATGAACCGCCGAAAGGAACCGCTTGAGGCGTACCCGCTTGAACAGTTGAAGATGGTCGGCACCCTTTCGCAAGCCGGCGTCACCTACGCTTTAGTACGTGCGGAAAAAACGCTTTATCGCGTGAAAAAAGGCAATTATCTGGGTCAGAATTTCGGACTAATCACCGAAATTACCGACACCGAAGTCAAATTGAAAGAAATCGTTCAAGACACCGCCGGAGACTGGACGGAGCGCCAAAGTGTGCTGCCGCTGCTCGAAGGAACTGTGGGAGGCAAATCGTGATTCAAACAAACCGGACAAACACTGCTCGAATGCTTGCGGGACGCTTGTTCGCGTGCGCCGCCGTTTTGGCGGGCATGGTCTTTAGCGCTTCGGCCACCGCGCAGGCAAACCTTCTGCAATCGATCAATACCACCACATTGCAGGGTGGCAAAGTGGTCATTCGGGTCAATTTCAGGGACGCTCTTACGGCGGCACCCCCGGGATTCACCGTCACCAATCCAGCCAGAATCGCCATCGACTTGCCGGGTGTTTCCAACGCGCTTGGCAAAAACACGGTTGAAATCGGCGAAGGCGATATCCGTTCGGTGAGTGTGGTCGAGGTGTCGGGCCGCACCAGACTCGTCGTCAATCTTTCGCGGAGCCTCAATTACACGTCAGCACTGGACGGAGGCGCGCTCGTTTTGACTCTTGATAGTGCGGCGCAAGGCGCAGTGAAGGAGTCTGCTGCCGTTACCAAATTTGCCGAACCCGCCGCAACGCTCGGTGTGCCAAAGCAGAGTTTGCGCGATATTGATTTTCGGCGCGGCGCGAACGGAGAGGGCCGCATCATCGTCGACTTGTCTTCTGCCAGCACTGGCATCGACATTCGCCAGCAAGGCAAAAGCATTCTGGTGGACTTCATCAATACGACGATTCCCCGCAATTTGGTGCGCCGGTTGGATGTAATTGATTTTGCGACACCGGTGCGCTTCGTCGATGTGCTTGATCA